>JAFIGB010000031.1 GCA_020831705.1 Candidatus Sumerlaeia bacterium
CGGGCAACGATCCAGCTGCCAAGAATTGCCCGGGAAAATCCGGGGGCACTCCTCCCCAAGGGGGGCGAGCACCTTCTTGACAGCAGGGACGCCCCCTCCAGTCCGACGGAACAACATGTATAGATAACCAGACGGGGAGGAACCACCATTGTCCTTTCGATTCTTCAGACGCGTGCGCATCGCACCAGGCATTTCCCTGAACCTGAGCAAGCGGGGCGCCTCGGTCTCCATGGGGCCAAGGGGCGCAAAATTCACGGTGGGATCGAGCGGCGCACGGAGCACCATGGGTCTCCCCGGCACGGGGCTTTACTATACAAAGCGCCACAAGGGCGGTTCGAAACCCCGACAGGAACCCACACGCCGCGGCACGAATCGCCGTCAGGCACCACCCCCTCCCCTGCCCGCACCACGGGACCGGCTTGACCTTGGGTTCTTTCAGCGCCTCACAACACCCGCCGGGGAACGGGCCTTCGTCGACGGATGCCGCGCCCTGGCGGAACAAAACGACAGCGAGGCGCTCGCCCACTTCAGGCGCGGCACCAGCATTGCCGACGCGGCCTGGCTTGGGGGATTCATCGCCCTTCGCGGGAAGGATCCGAAGTTGGCTGCCCACCTCCTCGCCAACGCCGCAAACAAGGCATCGGGCCTGGGAACTCATTTTGATAAGTACGGAATCACACCGCGGTTGGAATTGGCGATCACGCCGGAAGTCACGGCAATCGTCGAACCGGACCTGCGCGGGGCCCTTCTCGGCCTTGCCGAAGCCCACCAGCAACTGGGCGATCTCAATCTGGCGATTCGGGACATGGAGAACCTCCTCAAGCTCGATGAGGAGGATCTCGCCGTCCGCCTTTCCCTTGCGGAACTCATCATGGAGGCCCACGGCGATGACCGGAAACGTCTCGACCAGGTGGTGCGCCTGGCGAGCGGACTCACAAACGCCGATACCCTGGAAACAGCAATCCTGCTCCACAAGGGGGAGGCGCTGCACAAGCTGGGGTTTCTGGAGGAGGCCCGGGACACCCTCACCAAGGCATACGCACGGAAAAAGGACCGCCCCGCGGAACTGCTCCGCTCCATTGCCTACGAAAGGGCGTGCATTTATGAGGAGCTCGGTCAGAAGGCACGGGCACGGGCCGAGTTCGCCCGTATATACGCCGAGGCTCCCGACCATGAGGATGTTGCACAACGTCTCGGCATTCGATGACGGACGGGAAACCATTGGAATTTCCACCCCGGATTGACTTGACCGGGGCCATTTTCCTGAGGAAAGTCGCGCGGGAAACCTGATTTCATCAAGGAAGCAAAACCAAATGTCCAAACATTCAACGATTTTTTTCGCACCAATCCTTGCCCTGATGCTGCTTGTTGGCTGTGGAGGCGGGCAGCGCGAGGAAGTCGTTCTCTATACATCGCTGAATGAACCCACGGCCCGGGCGGTCATCGATGCCTTCGAGGAGGAAACGGGAATTCGTGTCATCATCCAGGCGGACACGGAACGCGACAAGACGGTCGGCCTGGTCCGCACCCTCATTGAGGAACGGAACCGTCCCCGCGCCGATGTCTTCTGGAACTCCGAAACGGCCAACACCGTGCGCCTCAAGAGCGAGGGTGTCCTGGAACGCCTCGATCCCCCACCGGCCAACGCGGCCACCGTTCCCCCCGAATTCGTCGATCCCGACGGAACATGGTGGGGATTTGCCGGAAGGGCGCGCGTGCTCATTGTCAATACGGAGATGGTCGCCGAGGAGGACTTCCCCACATCGATCTGGGACCTCCATGACGAGAAGTGGCGCGGGCAGGCCGCGATTGTCAGGCCCGTTACGGGAACAACGCTGACGCACATGACCACACTCTATGAAATGCTTGGCGAGGAGGAGGCCGACGCCTTCATCCAGGGCGTCCTCGACAACGAATGCCCCCTCCCTCCGGGCAACGGTCGCGTCGCCCGCCTGGTTGGGGAAGGTGCCCTTCCCTTTGGAATGACGGATTGCTCCGATTATCGACTTGTCCTCAATGAGGGGTTCCCGGTGACCGCTGTCTATCCAGACCAGGACGGAATCGGGACGCTCCTGATACCCAACACGGTGGCTCGTATAGCAGGTGGCCCGAATCCGGAAAACGCCCGGAAGCTGATTGATTTCCTCCTGTCGGAAAGGGCCGAAGAAATTCTCGCCTTTCACCAACGGGGACACATCCCCCTGAAGCCGGGTATCAATCGCCCGGAGGATGTCGCCAACCCGGCGGAAATGAATCTCATGGAGGTTGATTTTGACCGGGTGGGCCTCGCCGTTGCGGATCGACTTGAGGCCCTGGACGCACGCTTTCCGTGATCCGCCGCCCCATGCTTGCCCGGCACCGGGAGGGGCCTGCGTTCGTCCTCGCCGCCCTCCTCTTTCTCGCTGTCGGTGGCCTGCTCCCCGTGGCCCTTTCCCTTTGGGACATCGCCGGTGATCCCGCGCAGGGAATGGGGGCACTTACTTCGGGGATTCTCTGGGGGCGCTTCGCGACCTCCCTCCTCATCTGTCTATACACCCTTGCCATCATGGTTCCCCTGGGGATGCTCCAGGCATGGTTTCTCGTGCGGACGGACCTTCCCCTCCGCCACATCCTCCTTGCCATTGCCCCCATCCCCTTCTTCATCCCCCCCCTGGTCCATGTATTGACATGGTTTCGCATCGTACCCCTGGAGGGCACGGCTGCCGTCGTCCTTGTCTATATCCTTTCCTACCAGCCACTGGCCCTCCTCATGGCGGCACGTTCCATGGAGCAAACCGGGCGCGACGAGATCGACGCGCTGGTGCTTCAGGGAGGCAGGTTGCTGGTCTTCCTCCATGACATGCGCGGGGCCTTTCCCTCGGCCATGATCGGGGGGATTCTTGCCCTTGTCTTCATCCTGTCCGACTTCGCCGTGGTGGACTTTCTGACATCCATCGGGCCAAAGGTCACTGTATATGCCGACACACTGTATAGCCATCACCTTGGCGGGCGGGGGGCGGCGGTTGCGGCGGCATCACTCCCCGGACTGGTGTTGTGCATGCTCCTGCTGGCGTGGGCGCTACGCCTGCGACGGGCAATCGGCCAGACGACCGGCGCCCACCATGTCACTCCCCGGCCGCTGGCACTGGGCCGATGGAGCATCCCCGCCGTCCTCCTGCTCTTCGTCCTCATACTTCCCGGGAGCGTCGTCCCCCTTGCGAGTCTTGCCTGGCAAACCGGAAGCACCACCGTGCTGGTGGAGGAATTCATGGTCGCACGACATCGCCTGCTTTTTTCGATTCTTATTGCTGCGGCGGGCGCAACGGTCATGGTGCTGGTGGCCATTCCCCTGGCACACCTTGCCCGCCTGATGCGGCGTCCCTGGATCCTGGACACGCTGGTGATGCTTCCCTTCGCCGCCCCCGCGTTGCTTTTCGGGATCGGGCTGATCAGGGTCTGGAATCACCCCGTCATCGACCATATATATACGTCATTCTGGATTGTGGTAATTGCCGTTGCGGCGCGGTATCTCGCGTTTGTCTATCTGCCGTATTCGGGGGGACTGGACCGCCTGGACCCCTGCCACGAGGAGGCGGCGCAACTGGAGGGGGCGGGACCATTGCGAAGGTTCCTCCATGTTGTCCGTCCCATGTTGGGGCGAACGCTCATTGCGGCGTGGTGCGTCGCCTTCTGTCTTACCCTGCGCGAACTGGACACGCTGGTGATGCTTCGCGCGGGGCAGCAGTCGCTGACATTCCACCTTTATTCCAACGTCGTCTTCGCCAGGGAGGATCAGGTGGCGGCCATCGCCCTGATCCTACTGATGGTGACGATGGCACCCCTTTTCCTCTTCCTTCTCGTCACGGGAAGGCGTGCCCGCCTTGTATAGAGATCTACTTATTTTCCCCGGTGAGAAGCCGAAGCGCCTCCACGGTGAGGCGGACCCCGAAGCCCGTCGCGCCCGGTGAGTAGTAGCGCCAGGGACGTTCCGTGTTTGACGGCCCTGCCAGGTCGACATGGGCCCACCGGGCGCCCTTCGGAACAAAGTGGGAAAGGAAGTTCGCCGCGTGAATCGCTCCCCCGATGGGAATCCGTGACAGGTTGGAAACATCGGCGAGTGTGTGATTCAACCAGGGCTTGTATTCAGGAACGAGTGGCAGCGGCCACACATCGTCACCGGTTTGATTACCAGCCTGGACGAGGACCGTGCGCAGTTCCTCGTCATCGGTGAAAAGCCCGGCGATCCCCGGGCCAAGGGCTGCCATGCACGCGCCGGTCAGGGTGGCGTAATCCCAGATGATGTCGCTTCCCTCCTCGCCCAGTCGATGGAGGGCATCGGTGAGGATGAGTCGCCCCTCCGCATCGGTATTCTCCACGAAAATCGTCTTGCCGTTCTTCGCCTTGAGTATCGCACCGGGATAATAGGCCGCGCCATCCACGGCATTGTGGGCGGCGGTGATCACGGCGGTCATCTGGATCGGAAGGTCCAGCCTGCTGGCTGCCTCCATGACTCCAAGAACCGTTGCCGCCCCTGCCATGTCCCGGTTCATCTTGAAGATGGTTTCCTTCGTCTTGAGTGATAGACCGCCGCTGTCGAAGGTCATCCCCTTGCCGGCAAGGCCGATGTGCATCTTGCGGAGCGGCTTCTTCGGCCGGTGGCGGAGGATGATCATGCACGGCGGATATTCACTGCCGCGCCCCACCTGCCATGTTGGTTCATATCCCGACGCCTTGAGCTTCTTGTGGTCGAGGACCTCGCATTGGAGGCCGCAGGATTTCGCAAGGAGCTGGGCCTCGCGGGCAAGCCCACGGGGGGTCAGTTCATGATGGGGTGCATTGACCAAAAGACGGGCATTGTTCTGGGCATCACAGATAATTTTTGTGCGCTCCAGAACCGCACGGGTCTCCTTCTTGTCCTCCTTGCTGACGACTATTTGTATATCCAGTTCGGGGCGACTGAGCGGGTTGCTCTTGTAGCGATTGTCCTCGAAGTCGCCGAGAATCACCCCTTCCAGAATGGCCGCGGCCTTGAGGGGGGCAACCTTGTGGTGAACGATGAAGGCCACGCGACGCAGGGAATGCTGTCTACACATGGCGACGGCTCGGGCAGCGGCGGACTTCAGAGGCTCATCATGATTGCCGGGGCCACCGAAGGCGACGCTTTCAAGAAGCAGGTGGCTGGTCGTGCATCCCGCGGACTTCTCAAGGGTGCAGAACCATTCACGGCTCGACTTCCTGTCCTTCACGGCCTGGTGAAAATTCTCCCAGTGACGACGAAGCACCTTGTTGGAGGACTGGGCAAGGACTCCATCCTCCTCGCAGATCACCACGAGGGCATCGGCATTGATCTTTTCGATTTCCTGGGTGCCAACCTTGTAGTTCGCCATGATATACACTTCCTTTACTCGGATTGGTGATTCGACTCGGTGATCCAGTGGCGGTAGCTGACCCATGCGCCACCCTGGGGCTCAAAACCAACGACGTGCAATTTCCACGCCGTACCTCCTGCAACATCGATCAGCTCGCTCAGGTCCACGCTGACCGTCCCGGCAAGTTCCTCCGTGGGGATGTCCACCACGCGGCGGGCGCGAAAACCCGTGGTGTTGGACTCAACAACCAACCCAATGGAGGTTGCCGCGGGCTGGGGGGAATGATCCAGGAACGGCCTTCCCACGCGCATGTTCCAGGTCAGCTGACCACCGCGCGCCTCGAGTCTGGGTTGATAGACAAAACTTTCCCCCCTCACCGTCCGCCCCCCATCAACGGCCATGATGGGTGGAATGGTCAGCGCAACGGTGGTGGGTGTGTCGGGAGGGATGACGGGCGGGATGGCAAACCGGGCAACGGGGGCGAGAGGCTGGGGCCATTGGCGAAGATCCGCATCATGGCGCCCCCAGCTCCATTCGTATTGCGATGCGTTCTCGCTGTCCAGGTCGGCAACATTGATTTCCTGGATGATCCTTCCATCTTCGGGGAAGGGCTTGGCGGCATCGATTTCCTCCCAATCGATGTCAAACTTGGTGATGGAAAGGCCCGAGGTAATCGACGTTCGCGGGACGGAGGAAAGTACGCGCGGGGCGGAGAAGGGAAAATGGGGACCGAACCATTCGCGGTAAGTCAGGGCAGTAAGTGGCCGTGTGTCGTGGGTCAGGGTGGAGAGCCGCGCCAAAACGGCACCATCACCGTGCATGAAGGGATATGTGAACTCCTGGGACGTCAGCCCCACCAGATCGACTACCGGGCGATTTGTATAGAAAGTAAGCACGCCTGCATCGGTGATGGCCATGGGCGATCCCTCCGTGGGGACGCTGAACGTGGCCACACGAAGGACGTGGTAGATATCCCGGCTGTTCTTCCCGTATTCAGACATCCAAAATCCAAGCGAGGGAATGGAAAGGGCCACAAGTCCCACTGCCACGGCCTTCAGCGCGGCTTCCTGAAACTGGTGAAAGACCTGGGAGACCCTCCATGCGCCGATCACCCCAAGGATGATTGCCGGAACCGTCCAGGGTGCGAGGTACCGCTGCTGGTGAATGAAGGGGATATGGCTGGTGATGACACTGGCAAGGCCACCGACCCAGACAAGGGCGAGAAAGGCACCCCCCACCGGTTTTCCGGAACGCCATCCATTGACGAGGGCAAACCCGGCGCCAAAAACCGAAAGGTAAATCAGACCAACGGGAACATAGGGCATGGTGCCCACCCCCTTAAAGGCCGCGTAGGCCTCGTCGGGAACCTGATTCTGATAAAACCGGAGGGGAATCGCCGCGAGGCTTTCCGACATCAGCGCAAATTTCGCAGGCCAGTCGAGATAGACATTCGCCATGACACCCTTCACCACCAAGCCCGCCGGTCGCCAGTCCCCGGTGGCCACCTTCAGAAGCAGAAGCCACGCAATGAGCGGCAGCAGGCAGGCCAGAATAATCGGCAGCGCCAACCGGGGATGCTCCCCACGGCGTGTCAATACAACCATCAAAATGGCGATGGCCGCCACGGCACCTTCCGGGCGGACCAATGGAAGCGCCGCGAGGCATACCAGGCACACCACACGTCCACGGAGGTCCTCCGATTGCCACCATGTTTGGGCACCGAGTACCGCACCAATCACCAGCAGCGTAAACAGCCCCGTTTCCATGCCACTCATGAAGTTCCACAGGAGGTGACCATTTGCCAGCACCAACAACGCCGCGATCATGGCGCAAGTCCCACCGGCCAGGCGCTTGGTCAATTCGTGCACCCAGATGGGGAGAACCATCCACGTCACCATGCCGAAGAGGAATGCGCCGATTGCAGCGCGAACCCCCTCCATCCCGATGAGGAACAACGGCGCCATGAGGAACACATAGAGGGGGCTCGTCATCCCGCCGGAAGGCAGCATCCCCGGCGAATAGGACAGCAACTGCCCTCCGGCGACACGACGGGCGTACTGCAGGTGAATGTAGGAATCATCAAGGGGAAGCATGAAGTGCCCGCCGGCGGTAAACCAGGCAAGGACACCCACCAGGACAGCCTGAACGGCAGCAAGGGCGGCAAGAAGACAATATCGCATGCGGTCTTCAGGGTCGATCTGGAAAGGAAACAAAAGCTGGTGGACTCGCTTTCTTCAGGCCTGACTTCGGACAACACTTTTCAAAACGGAGGATAAGGTCAAGGGAAGGCGCGGCTCCGCCATGGGCGTCATGCTCCGGAAATCTCAGTGCAAAAGTCCCAGACCTGCCTGTGTTGCGTGGCGAGGAGAAGTTTCTCCCGGGCAAAACGTGCGGCTGCATTTCCGCGAATCCCGGCTTCCCCCGGGTTGGACATCGCCGCGCGCAGAGCGGCCTCCAGCGGTGCGGTCCCATCGCCCTCGAAGAGGTATCCACGGCCGTCACCGATTTGATAGACAATATCGCCCACGTCCCGGGCGACGACGGGAATTCCCGCCATCATCGCCTCGGAGATGGAAAGCGGCATCGCCTCGCCATAACTGGGTAGAGCCATGAAATCGCTGGCGTGGAGCAGGTCGGCGGCATCCCTCCGGAAACCAAGAAACTGAACGCCGGGTGGAGGGCTTTTTTCGAGGGAAAGGAGCGCGGGGTGATCCTCCCCCTGGGGAACCTTCCCGGCAAGGACAAGGTGGGCGTCGGGAAAATCGGCGAGAATCCGCGGCCAACACTCAAGGAGGTCGTGGGTGCCCTTTCGCCTGCAAAGGGAACCGAGGAAGAGCACGATCATCTTCCCCACGGGCAGGCCAATTACCCCCCGAAGGGTGTTCTTGTCCGCCCTCGGTGTGGCCAGGGAGGGATCCACACCATTTGGGCTGAAGCGCCATTTGCGTCCCTTCGGTTCATCGCCAAAAAGGCGCATTCCCTCGGTCGCCGCGAAGAGGCAACCTTGTGCCAGCCTTCGCACCGCCCATTTCTTGAGGGGAAAGGTCGCGGAACGTTTTCCCCCGGCATGGAAGTGCCCGTATCCCTCATGGACATGAATGAGAAGGGGGCAACTTTCCAATCTTGCCGCAAGCATCGAGGCCACCTGCACGGAGGTATTTGTATAGACAAGGTCCGCCTTCACCTCCCGGAAAAGCCGGCGGTACGCCCCCAGGGAACGAACCCTGTTTCCCAGGCGGCTGATGGGCGATCCCCCGCCAACCAGATCGCCCGCTTCGAGGGCAACCTGATGGCACTCGACCCCCCTTGCCTGCAATTCATCCGCCATGGGAGACGCCCCCGGGAACACCGCATGGGGCGTCCATCGGGGATCACCATCCCCACGGAGGAGGTTGTATAGCCAAAGGGAGGCTCCCGTTGGCTCGTTGTCGTGGAAACAGAATAGCGCACGGCGTGTCATTGTTGCGCCTTTTTATCCGTGCCGGTGATTAAATTGCCGTGCTGGCGGGCGAATTCACTCCTGATCGAGCCGGAAATGGCAAAAAGGAAGCCGTAAAGGATAAAGGTACGGGTGGTGATGAAGCTGTCCATCACCAACATGGTCACGAGGAACTGGACAAATAGCGCCATGAGGGCTGCCATGAGATTGGTGTACCACGGGTCATCCAGGGTTAGGCTGACACGGTAATACTTGATCATGTGAACGAGCGTGGCCGCCATCAGGATGAGGAAAAGCGCCATGCCGACGATGCCGTATTCGGTCAGAACCTGCAGATATCCAAGGTCGATGTATTGGTACTGCTCCCACAGGTAGGGGACGATCAGCATGTTGCCCTTGGGGAGGTCCTCGCGCCATCTGTATTGAAAGTAATCATGGCCAATACCGAACCATGGACTTTGCTGAAAAAACTGAACAGCCAGAACTGCCTTGTCGCTGCGTACGGCGAGGGACGGATCCCGCATGGCATCGGTCGCCGTGGAAAGCCTCTCGACCAGTTTGCCACCGACAAACGGGGCCACAAGCAGCCCGCCAACGATGATGGGGATGACGAAGAAGCGCTTGTAGGGCCACCGAACGAGGGCGATATAGACAATCCCCATGGTACCCAAAACGATGGGGGTCTGGCGATTGAGCGTGGCGAGGCTCAACATGACCAGAAGAAGCACCGTCCCCAGCAGGAATGCCCGCGAAATCGTCGAGCGCGCCGCAATGAACAGGGTGAAGGCCAGCGGGATGGCGTACAGGGCGGCAAATGCAAAGACAATCGCGTTCACGGAAAGACCATCAAGGCGACGCAGGGGCCCCTTGAATCCGGTGAGTGTCAGATCCTGGCGGGTAACGACCTCGATCAATCCGGGAATACCAACCATCACAAGGGTCGATACAATGAACCCACCAATGAGAATCATCTGGTCCCGCTTGGCCTGGTACCCAAGGGCAATAATCATGGCCAGAAGGAGATAGAAGATGGACTCGATTGGATAGACAAACCCAACCCCCGACGGCATCAGAATGGCAGCGGCAATGAGGATATACACCTGGATGGCGAAGAAGGAAACCATGCAGACGGATATGTGTATCGACTGACGTCTTCGGGCCAGGTCGATGCACCACGCCAGGAACAGCAGCACGGCAAGGAGACGATTCAGGGAAATGGGAAGAAACGGAAAGGCCAGGGTGGTCCCGAAGGTACTCAGGAAATAGAGCGTGAAACAGAGGGTCGTCCCCCCGAAGAATGCCAGTGCCAGGCCTGCCAGGGCGCCGATGATCGGGAAGAGGAAAATCGGACTTTCCACGGCGAGGAAGAACATTCCGTATATCGCCGCGCAAAAAAGCCCCGCCAGAAGGAGATACATCTCCCCAAGCAGAAGCACGCGTCCCGGGCCTTTCCCTTGCTGAATTTCCGTCGTCGAATCCATGGGGGAGGGGTGACCTAGTCCTCGGTGGGATTGGTAAGCTTGTTCCGCAGGCCCATGGCGTATTGCTGGGCAAGATACCGGGAGTACGGCGTGCCAATCATGTTGTCTATATCCGTGAAACGTTGGTGGGATGGATTCCACGGGCCGAAGACATCCATGGCGTCGCGAATGCGTCCCTGCCGTTCCAGTGCCCGCGCCAGGGTGACATATCCAACCAGATCCATGGGGGGATCGGCGATGGCCTCGCGCTTGCGCATCCAGTTAACGGCCCCTGCATGGTCCCTGAAGACGTGGGAGGCGGTGACGCCTGCAATCTGGAGGGCGATGGGATCGGATTCTGCGAGCTTTTCAATTTCCGCGCGCATTTCGTCTATCTCGGGGTTGTTCGGCGAGACACGCTCCTCCAGGTGGAGCCGCCACGCCAGAAGCATCGATTCGGGAAGATAGATCCAATCCTCGTCGCGGTTGATCTCACGATGGGCCGATGTGTTGTTCCCCGACAGGATGTCCACCTGTATGAAGGACAACTGGACCGCTTCACGAAGCTGGCGAAGGCGCGTCCGTTCACCCTCACTAATTCTTCTCGCGGCAAGGCTCGTCTCGATCTGGCTGTTCAACTCATTCAACATGCGGCGTGCGTCAGAAATACGCCCCGCCTGAACCGCCGCGGTGGACCAGGTGTGCCTGATTCCGAGGTCGTTACTGACGGCCTCCATGAGCAGGTCCATCCGCATGAGTGCCAGGTCCCACTCGCCGAGGGCGAGAGCATCGAGGGCTTGGGCGTAGAGGGTTTCGCGGAAATAGCCGGGGTGAAAGTGGTTGAGCGTACGTATATAATCAACAAGGAAGCTGCGATTGCGTGAGACGTCCTCCTCAAGAACCTGAATGAGCAGATAGAGCGTGTCGGGATCGCCGGGATTGATGCTCGTGGCCCGGAAGAGATCCTCCAGTTCCTCCTGGCGGTGACGCCTTCGGGCGGACTCGTCGGGGTGGTTCCGGGAGATCAGGTTGTGCAGTGCGGCACGGCTCCTGTATAGAACGTGAAAGTTTTCCTCCGAAAGCGCCTGATTGATGTCTGTGATTCCGTGGGTTGCGTAGCTGACACCGAGCATGCGCACCTGCGACGCCACCTCCAGGTCCTCAATGCGATTGGCTTCCTCGATTGTAAAGCGCGCACGGAGCAACTGGGCCTGGGAGTGGATTCTGTTGACCGGTCCGTGAATCCAGAAGTGCCGCCGACCAACACGAAGGTCCTCCTGCCCCGCGCGGAGGTAATCGAAGGACCTGGGACCACCCATCCGCGCCCCTTCAAGCATCGACTGGCCCCGATTGACCAGTGTGGCAATGCTTTGGAAGGGCATCCACGCGACGGCCAGAACCCCAATTCCGGCGCCGAAGACGAGTGTCACCGCGCCTCCCATCATCCACTTGTGTATAGCTCTGTCGCGTCGGGCACCCACCTGGCCGGGTTCGGGAGGAAGGGCAATGCCGGTCTCCTCCGTCGGTGGATCCTTCCCCTGATCATCATCGCTGGTGTTGGGTACGGGTGGGCGAAGGGGGAACAACCAAAGGCGGTCGCCCGCACTGAGAATCGCCAGCAGGATGACGATCGTCAGCGCCGTGGGGGGGACACGGAGGGGAAAATCCAGGGCGCTGTGGGCAAGAAGCGCCAGCACCCCACAGAAGACGGCCACCTGGGTGGCAATATGGTGGGGCATGAGGGTTCGCTGGAGTATTCCCCACGCGCCGCGAAAGAGAAAGAAGAGCGCGACGGCAACCGTCAACAGGCCAATGATCCCCAGTTCCACGAGAATCTGGAGGTACTCGTTATGGGCGCGCATCGTCCTAAGCGAGGTTGGTGCAATGCCGGATGCGGGATTGCGGCGGTAGAATTCCCCCTGGGCAAGTGGATAGACATACTGGAAGGTTCCCAATCCATGGCCAATCAGGAGACTGGCGGGGATCAGCTCGGTGGAGGAAACCCAGAGAATCCTCAGGCGCGTCTCGGTGGTGAGGTGGCTGGGGGTCAACTGGCCCACGCGCTGCTCCAGGGTGATGTCCCGCCGAATGAACGGATTGTACTGGCTGTCTATCAGCTGGGTGACGACAAGGAAGACCACCGCCACAGGCAGCCAAATGTATAGTCGTGTCCCGAGCAGTAGAACGGATCGCCGCGCCAGGAGGAAAAGCATCAACGGCACCAACACACAAAGGATCGGAATGACGGCGCGGCTTTGGGCGATGATCACCGCCATGGTCATGATGAGAATCCCGACGGCAAGGAGGATCCGCAGCGTGCGGTTGCGCTTGGGGGAAATGGCGAAAACCCATGTCAGCGCCACTAGGATCGGTGTCATCATGAAGCTCGACATGCCGGTGTTGTGGCCAATAAAGGCTCCGAAATTATTGCGGTGGTCCCCCTCGCCAAAGCGCACCCAGATCGACGTAAGCAGGGGCATGTTGAGCTTGATCAGGAGAACCCAGATGGCATTGACCACCCCTGCGAAGACAATAACGCCGAGGATTTTCACCACGAACGGCCTTCTCCTGATGAGGTCCTCCGCCACGATGAAAAAGAACAGGCCGAAGGCAACCTGGGCCCAGGTGATGGAGGAGAAAAGAAAACCGCCGCCACCGAGGGAACCCAAAAGACCGCCATCCTCCCCACCACTGGCGTAGGGCTGGGCCTCCGCCGGAACCTCCGGTGCCCAGAAAACAAGGGAAAGCAGGCCAAGACCGAGATAGACAGCGATACAAATCATGGGCACCAGCCGGTGGGGGGTCTTTCGCGACTCGTCCCCGCCAACCTCATTGCCCGGGAAAAACCGGCGCTTGGAAATAATCTCCACAAACCGCGCCGACATATAGAAGACAATCATCAAAATCCCAAGGACCGCCCAGGCCCCGAACTTCGATTCCAGCACCGGCATCATGCCGCCGATCCATGGGATGACCTGGTAATCAAAGAAGCGTCCACCATCAAGCGCCTGCTGAAGCCATGCCTGGGTTCTCACCGGGAAGTCCCACTGGTACATCATGGGTACCGCAAGCAGGGCCGCCAGCAGGCTCAGTTCCGCCCCCTTGCGCAGGAGCAGGCCCACCCAGGAAACGGAATCAAAGCGGTTCATTGCCGGATCGGGATAATCCCGGGCCGCCTCCAGTTTTCCACCCCACGGCTTGGAGCTACCTGATGAAATGCCTTCTTCCAAGTTGTAAAATCTCCAGTGTTTTGGCCCGTTTCATGGTCCCGGGCTTGATGGCGACCAGCTTGCACTCCCAAGCCACGGTTGCGAGCGAAAAGTCATCGCCATCACCCCCGCTTGACCCACCCCGCAGGGCAGCAGTAAGATAATCGATCCTCAGGAGGGGCTCCACCATGGCAGGCACACGCATCCCCAAGGAACGGATCGACTTCCTCACCAACCAGCTTGTCGCCGTGCTGGAGAAAAATCCCGATTTTGACGTCACCAACGTGAACGAAGTCCGCGCCATCTTCCGCAACACGTTGACCGCCGACATTCAGGCCGAGATTGACCTCGAAAAGGAGGTCCTCGAAACCCTTCGCCAACACGGCCAGCAGATTTATCAGGAAAACGCAGACTTCGAGGAACTCTTCCGCCGCGGCAAGCAGCTCCTTGCCAAAAAGAAACGCATCATCCTTTGAGCCACACCGACCCGGTCATCAGCAACTGGCTTCGTCGCCAGGCTGCCCTTTTCCGCCTGCTGGGCGAAAGCCAATCCCGGCGCGACCGTCTTGCCCTTCTGATTGTCAACATTCGATCCTTGACGGGCCTGCCCCTGCTCGCAGCACTGGCCCTCCTTCTTCCCGCATCCGCCTGGTATGCCGTGCAATTCGGCTCCACTCCCCTGGCGGCCTGGGAGGTGCTTTGCCCGCTCTTTGCAGCCGTCGCCATCCTCCTTGGCGCCGTCATCTACGCCCCTGAGCAGCGCAGCGGCACCTTCGAGTTGCTTTGGCTTGCCTGTGGGTCGGGGGGGGCGCTCCTGCGGCTGAAGATCAGTGCCCTTCTCATTGTCTTTTTGATTCTTGCGGTTCCCGTCACGTTGATCACGTTTTCCCTGCTACCGGGGGGACTGAACCGTGGTGAGGGATTCAGGGCGCTCTTCTTCCTCCTCACCAACGCCTGGTTTCTTTTCGCATCCATGGCATGGATCGGCACCCGTTTTTCCCAAGCATGGTCAGCGGGGTTGTTGGGTGCTGCCTTTTTCGTGGTGCTTTATCTGACCCTTGGGGGTGTGAACACCAGCCTGAATCTTTTCCTCAATCCAATTTCCCCCGAAGCATCACCGCTGCTGACGATGAATCGCCTTCTCGTCATCGTTGGGGGTGTTCTGTTAATGCGTTCCGCAGCGCGGCGCCTGCGGCAGGCATTCTGATTACTCGCCACCCACCGTTGCCTGCATCGATCGGAGCAGCGATTCCTTTTCAATGTCCCATGTATATTCCGCCCGCGTGTTTCCCGAGGGGTCGAGAATCACAATGTGCGGCACCCGATAGACACCGAAATTGAAGGCCAGAAGCTGGTCGCGGGTGACGTCCTCGAAGACACAATAGAAGCCCTCGGCATTGCGATTGAATTCATCCGTGAGAAGAATCTCCTTCTCGAATTCCCGCGAACGGTCACTTTGGGGGCTGCGGAAATAGACCACCATGGGCTTTCCTTCGGTACGTGCCCGTTGCACAATCTCAGTGTAGCTGCGGTGCCACGTCGGCGCAACCACCTCCCCCTCTGTCGACGCGGCTCCACGACCTGAAGCCTGCCGTGCGGTCGCTTCCCGGCGCTGGCGGGCCACCTCTTCCTGCTCTCTACGGACAACCGACATGTCCCGGCGCATCACGTGAATCTTTCGGTCACGCATGTCGGAGATATAAAGGGTGCTGCCATCAAAGGAAAGAACGGAATCGGCCAGGTGTGTTTGCGGGTCGGCGGTTGCCACGACATGATTGCGCGAACGGCCCATCCCCTCGATTTCCAGGAGCGTGTTGCCGGGAATCGGTGTCACGAGGACACTACGGCGAATGGCATCGATGGAGAGACCCTCCCCCGAGCGCAACTCCCCCGCCTTGCTGGAAATGGGCTGAAAGCGGTATTGGCCGGGGTTCCATGGTGTCCCCTGGCCCCAGGAGACAACAGCCCCCTCAGCCACGCCGAAAATCCTCATGGTGCTCGGTTCAATCGCCAGGTCGCGGACGTAGACAACCTCGTCCAGCCGTGAGGTCGTCCCCACCAGCCGCCCCGTGTCCTTGTTGTAAATCTGAACCTGGCCCCAATTGACGGCAAGCAGGAGGTATTCGCCGAAGACGACAAGGCCCATGCAACGGAATCCCGGGCGAATCTCGCCCCCATCGCCGAAAGAGCTCGCCCGACTGCCGTCTGCATTGAACTTGCGGACAAACGAGGAGCCCGTTTCCCCCGTATCACCGGAGACGAAGAACGCCCCGGTGGAATCACAGGTAACGCCACCAAAACCGCGATTTGGCTGGAAACGTGCCCGCATGACCTCCACCACTTCGGGTCTTTGGGCGGAGGGATTGCGGATCAACACCGCAGGCATCTCCACTGCCGGGTTCGTTTCGGGGGCACTGTAAAATGTCGTTGCCAACAAATCGCCACTTGGGGTGGCGGCAAGAAAGCTGTAATTATACTCGGGAATATTCAGTGTCCCCGCAGATTGCCAATGTGCGCTCGCCTTGAAGGGAAGGAACGCGAGGACAAGGAGTCCGAGTGAAAGAAGTCTGAAATGAAATTTTGCCATGGCTTGGTCTCCGTCTGTATCCACTAGGGGATTCGACTAAATTGAAGTATCCGCAGGTGGATAAGAGCTGTCAAGTCAAGGTGGGGCTCAAAATAGGACTTGATCTGAAGTAGGGCCATCTTTATACAAAACTAACATTAGCACCCCAAGTCGTGGTTGTCCACCACCAAATGGCCCAAATCATCAGGAAGACCTTTTTATTTGAGTTTTTAACACAATCACACAAAATCAAGAAAAAAACTGGACGATATTGTTTGACGACGCAAATCATCGCCCACTAATTGAGACACACTATGACAAGAAAGCTCACCCCCTACCACCACCTGAACAGCGAGACCCGCCGCGCTAAACGCCGTCGTGATGCTGTTGCCCAAGTCCGCGATGGCGAATCTGTTGCAGAGGTCGCCCGCCTTAACCATGTCAGCCGTCAAACCCTCTACACTTGGCTGGAAAGAAGCGATGAGAAGACCTGCGAGGTGGAATTAAAACCCCACGGTCGCCCCTGCCTTCTCACCGAAGAGGAACGTCAGGTTCTTGCCGGTTTGCTCCAGCGCCACCCCAGTACTTTCGGCTTTAAGGGTCACCGCTGGACCCTTGACAAAACCAGAAAACTCATCAAATCCAAATTCAACGTCGAGTATGCATCGCTCAGTTCCGTCAGCATGCTGCTCAAGTCGATGTGCATTAAACTCCGCGGCTGATGCCCTCCATCTTTCCCCTGTAGTTGCCTTGCCCCCACATTGGACGTGGGGGCATTCTGTTTCCATTCAACTTTAGGGGAACACCATGACTTTTGACATGACCCGGTTCACCGATGCCATCGCCGGTTGTCGGCGGTTGTTGGTGCTCACCGGCGCGGGAATTTACGCCGAAAGCGGCGTGCCGACCTTTCGTGGTCCCGAAGGCTTGTGGCGCAAGCACGACCCGGTGCAGTTGGCCACTCCGGAAGCCTTCCATGCCGACCCCCGCCTTGTTTGGGAATGGTATGCGTGGCGCCGGTCGGTCATTGCCGGATGTGAGCCCAACCCGGCCCACCACGCCCTGGTGACGCTGGAGGGGATGGTTCCCGAGTTCCTCCTGGCAACCCAGAACGTGGATGGACTCCATCGCCGGGCCGGGAGCAGGAACCTGGCGGAGATCCATGGCAACATCTGGAACGTCCGCCGTCTGGACGGGGAAGGGCCGGAAGTGGAGGACCTTCGGGCGGAGATTCCCGACGGGGAGCTTCCGCTGCGGGATGAAGCGGGAAACCTTCTCCGGCCCGGAGTGGTGTGGTACGGGGAGATGCTTCGCGAGGAGGCCCTCATGCGCCTTCAGCAGTTTCTTGCCCACCAACCGGACGTCGTCATTGTCATCGGAACGTCGGCCCAGGTGACGTGGGTGCCTGCGATTCTCGCCCATGCACGGTCCATGGGAGCGACGATCATTAACATTAACCCCGACAGGGCCGGCCTGGAAACGATCGCGCACCATCACATCGACCGGGCATCCGGGGATTTTTTTGGCGAATGGCTCCAAAACCTCAACAACGAATAAATCACCGCATGAGTTTCGCCTGATGGCGAAGGGCAAAACCGAGCAGGTCACCGAGGGCCTCCCGGTCCATGGGGTTCTCGACCGCATGGCGAACGAGCGCCTCGACCCGGGGATTCTCCTGGATGTCCTCCATCGTCAGCATTCCCGGATAAATCATCGGCAATTCCAGCCATTCCTCCACCTTGGCCTCATCGAGGGAGCCTTCAACCCGCTGGGCGACCAGATCGCCGGGGGTATTCAGGCCAAGGCTCACCGGCATGGAAACGAGGTGCCAGTGGGCGCCAGCAGCGCCGGTGTGGACGGCAAACTGCACGTTGTAGGTACTCCCCGGCTCCAGTGACTTGCTGTCCAGCGGATTGGGAGCCTCCATGGATCGCGAGACGGCAACGCGCCATGCCCCTTCGCTCCACCGCCCGTCGGCACGAACGGATCCGCGGCTGCCTGACGGCTCGCGGAGGATACGGCGGGGAAGGGTGTCACCCTCCTGCCAGCCATGGTTGGGATCAAAGGGAACAGCATCATCAACGTGGAGGAAATAGGGATCATCCTGGGTGTATAGACGTGCCAGGAGCCGCTCGATGCGAAGGGCGGAAATTCCCGTCGTCGCGGGGTTGTACATGTGCAGCGGCTGGTTGGTGTCGCCATCCCAGTTGGTAAAGTACATCCCCGTGCCCTCCGATGAGTTCCTGTACTCCAACACATATCCCTGGTCGGCATATCCGGCGGGGTTGCTGCGGTGCGCCCTCCATTGCCAGGTATTGAGGAACACGCCCTGCTCACGAAGGGCCATCAGCTCCTCCTCGCTCCGTGCCGTCCTCCACACAGGCTCGCCCTCCCTTTCGTGACGGGACTCGAGGATGAACTTGTCGACCCGGTCCCCATGGCCTCTTTCCGTGATAAAACTTCCCGCCAATTCATCCGCATCAATCGCGCCGGGGTAACTTCTGATCCCTGGATGGGAAACAATGTAGGCACCGTAGTCGGCAAAGGCGGGAACCGAACCGTCATCGATCATCACCGAAATGCGGTCCTCATAAAGGCCGGACAAAAGCGGCCCATCCATGCCGCTTGAATCAGCCGGTTTCCATTCCCCCGACCGATAGACAAGATAATCATGGTACCATGACGGCGTGCTTGTGGGAAATTCATAGCGAAACTGAAAGTCCTCGCCATTGTATAGCGCAGCGACGCGCAAGGTGTGAACATCACGAAAGAGCGGCTCCACATGGGTGTGCCTGGTGGCACATCCCGCAATCAACAGAATGGGCAGGGTGACGAGGAGAAGGGCTGTAAATCGCATGACAGGGGAACCTCCCGAGGTTGTTGGGACAAAGGGAACCATGGATTTGACAGTTTTTCAAGGACTGTTTGACAGAAAAAACAACGGGCATCCCCACATTGCGCTTCGCAACAATATAGGTCCATCGATCTGCCTTTCCTCCAGGAAGGCTCGTGCATTGACATTGCAACCAGCGGCATCTCGATCACTCCCAAATGTATATCACAAAGAAACCGTCCCCCACCACGACCGGCGTCCCGGAGGGGCAACAACATGGCAGGCCCGGGCATCCCCACATTATGCTTTGCGACGATATGGGGCCATCGATCTGCCTTTCCTCCAGGAAGGCTCATGCCTTGACATTGCAACCAGCGGCATCTCGATCACTCCCAAATTTATATCACAAAATAACCGTCCCCCACCAAGACCGTACGCCCCGGAGGGGCAACAACATGGCAGGCCCGGGCATCCCCACATTATGCTTTGCGACAATATGGGGCCATCGATCTGCCTTCCCTCCAGGAAGGCACATGCCTTGACATTGCAACCAGCGGTATCTCGATCACTCCCAAATGTATATCACAAAATAACCGTCCCCCACCAAGACCGTACGCCCCGGAGGGGCAACAACATGGCAGGCCCGGGCATCCCCACATTATGCTTTGCGACAATAT
>JAFIGB010000046.1 GCA_020831705.1 Candidatus Sumerlaeia bacterium
CGGCGCCCCCGCCGCGCCGCGCTCGGGGACGCAAAGGGACCCCGCGGTCCCAAAGGTGGTGCGGGGCCTGAGAAGGCGCCGCTCCACCGCAGCTTTCCATGGCCGCAAGGCCATAGCGAAATGGCCGGCAAGCCCCGGGAATCCAACCCACCCGGGGATTCCCCCCTCCACACACCCGGCCGGGCAGCCGGGCGGCCCCTCCAAGGCCGCCCCGGCGCCCGCCCGGCGCGTGACCAAGGGAAAGCCAGCCTGCCGACTGAATCTTGAGGCGGCGGGGCGCTGAGGCGAGATTTTCTTGGGGGTTCGGGGGGGCGAAAGGCACGGGATGGGCTCCGCCCGGGCACACAGCGCCGGCACCCCGCCGCACCGGACAGTAATCGGACAGTAGAAACAGAACACCCGCCGAGTATTCCCGGCGGGCGATCGTGTGCAAAGCCTTGTATTTGCTGGAAAATCTATTGGCTCCCCCACGTGGACTCGAACCACGAACCTACGGATTAACAGTCCGGCGCTCTACCAATTGAGCTATAGGGGAGCAGGGGGCTTGGTGGGGGGTGCCCAGCCAAGGGAAGGGGAGAATACATAGGGACGGGGGGCGGTCAAGGGGGATTTCAAAGTCCGTTTTGTTTTTTTTAAGTCCGGATTTCAGGCGGTTTGGCAGGAGAATCCTCTCCCACGGCTGGTCTCCCGGGAATGGGGACGGGGAATGTCTGTCTTGGTTGGGTTCTTGTTGGTGATCCGGTCTGTTTCAGGGAGGGGGGGGTGTCGTGCGCTCTTGAAAGTTCGTTTCGCCGGGGATGTTGTGTTGGGTGTCTATACGTACATTGGTTGGGTTTTCGGGGTGGCTTCTGGTCCGCGGGGGGCTTGTTTTGTGGCCTTGGGCGGGGGTTTGGGAGGAAATAGACTTGCCAGCGGGAGGTGTTTGCCGCCCAATTCGTGTTGAAACACCCCTCCGCCGTGTCGTCCGGCCCGGCTGGGGGGTCCACTTTTATTGACGGGGACTCGACCGGATCATGTTAACGGATAGCCAGCGCGGGGAAATCAGGCAGATCATTGTGGAGATGATTGCGGAGGTGGATGAGGAGGTGGTGGCGATGAAGGAGCAAACCCAGCCGGTGGCTCCTGATTCCTCGATCGGGCGGTTGAGCCGCATGGATAATCTTGTGAACAAGGAAACGGTGCAGCTGGCCCTGGATGAGGCGATGAAGCGGCGGAATCGGTTGCGGGAGAAGCTCGGGCGCATTGATGAGGCGGATTTTGGCCGGTGTCCCATGTGTCAGGAGATGATTCCCATGGAGCGGCTTCGTGTGGCGCCGGACCGCGGGGTGTGTGTGAAGTGTCTGAACAATGCCAAGGCCTCGAAGCGCTAAAACCCGGTTTGTTGTCCGGTTGGGTGGGGGTGATGGTTGGGGCTTTGACTGACGTGTCTTGACGTGTGGGATATCTTCTGATATAACATGGGCTAGTCAGGGGGATGATGGTTTTGCCCCCCAAGGAGGATTTGCCATGCTCGATACCGTCCAGCCACTTGATCAACTTTCCATCGCTGCCGAGGAGTTTTTCCGCCTCGCCCCGCCGGTGATTATTGACCGGAACAAGTCGATTGTCTTTGAAATTGCCTGTCCGCCGGATGCCCGTCACGACGGGATCATTGAGTATACACGGTGGCCAAAAATGGCATTGCCCGAGGACTTTGATGGGTTTGACCCCGGTGTCTATACGGAGTCCCGGTCGGGCTTCTACGACTACGAGCGTCTTCTCCCCCACTCGGTGGAGTGGCATGTGAATTTTGCCGATCCCCACCTTTTCGTTTCCTACGGCGGCCCGTTGATGGCCCAGGATGAGATCATGGCGGCGGAACACCCGGTCCTGGGTGCGCTGGTCGAGTATCTGGGGCTGAAGAAGATGGAAGCGCGGACGCTGAAGCGGCCTGGCGAGCCGACGCCTGTGCTGGTGGTGGGTGCCGAGCGACGGTGCCACCTGGACACGCGGCCGAATGATGCGGAGGGCCGCCCCGAGGGTCTATACGGGAACCTCTTCGCCCATGCCCCGGCGGAGGCGGTGCGCCGCGCGGTGAAGCCGATTACCCACCCGGAGAAGTCGAACATTATTGCCATCTCGGCTCCCATGGGTGGCCATGGCCCCTACACGCGCCATGACATTGAGGTGATTCTTACGACTGCCTATTCCGGGTACAAGGCGGCGGAGTTGGAGACCACTCGGCTTTGGGATGAGGGTGTCCCGGCGGTAATCCACACGGGTTATTGGGGATGTGGTGCTTTTGGTGGGAATCGTGAACTGATGGCAATCCTTCAGGTCTTTGCCGCTCACCTGGCGGGTGTCGACCATGTGGTCTTCCATGGGGGCAATGTTGCGGGTGTGGAGATCTTCCGCCGTGCGATGAAGAAGCTCCCCGATTTTTTCCCCGAACGTCCCTCCGAGGGCCTGACGAACCGCTTCATCGATGCTGTTACGGCCCATGGATTCCGTTGGGGCGTGAGCGACGGGAATTGATCCTTTGTTGAAAAAACGCTCCCCCGGGAGTATCATCCCAGCTCGACAAGACTTTGCCTGAATGGGCCTTGTCCCCTTTCCACTTGTCCGCATGAAAAGCCATAAAGGAACCTTGCGCATCGAAAGTGGTTGTGCCTGACGTATGACTTCCACACTTTGAAAACACTTGATGAACAAGGCTGAGCACTGAGATGGGGCAGATTCTCCGACTAATCCGACCTGAGTTCAGGTGGGTTTGGATTCTATATTTTATTCTCGTTACTTTCACCATATTGCTTCATCTGCCACTGTTTCAAGCCGGGCTTTTGTCGGATGATTGGGGGTTGAGTGATCACCGCTGGAACCCCTGGCCATCGCTGATGGGGCATTGGTTTGGCGGTGGGCAGGGACACTTTTATCGACCAATACCCCGCCTTGCGCTTTATTATCAGGCCGTTTTTATGGGGCATTCCGGCATTGGGCAACAACTGGTCTCAACGATGCTCCATTTGGGCTGTGCGACCTGGCTCCTTGTTGGATTCATCCGTGTCGGCAAGCCTTTGGCGGGCGTGATTGGGTGCGGAATCGGTCTGCTTCATCCGGCAATGATTGAAACGGTGGGCTGGGCATCCAGCCAAACTGATCTCTTCTGTGTATTCTTCATGCTCGGCTCAATGGTGGTGCTACTTCCCACCCCCTCGCCAATGCGAATCGCCCTGTCGGGTGTGCTTGCCATTGGGGCCTACATGTCGAAAGAGACATCAATGCTGCTGGGGCCATTTATAGTTTTTGCCCTGGTGGGCTATACAGCCACCCAATATTGGATATACAGGACCAGGATCAGTTTCGCCGTTCTGATTGCAGCCATTTCACACGTGGCACTCTGGGTTCTATACATGATTCTCAGGAAGCTGCTACTTGGGGATTTTTTCGTTTCCACCTTTGAAACCCCCGAAATAAATACGGTGGCGAGAAGTTTCCTGATTGCATATAACGAACTGTTTTTTCCACTGCTTCCAGTTCTTTCTAACGCCGGAGTGATTGTTCACGGGAATCCGTTGTTGCTTTGGACGATGTGGGTCCCCCCGATACTCGGCCTTGTAGCCATATTATCCAAACGGACCACCCTTGGCATACTAATCATCCTGTTCTGGGCGTCCATTGTTCCTCTCGTGCGATCAGTCGAGGTATTCACAACTGTAACTGGAAACCACCGTTATTACTATCTCTCGGTGTGGATACTTTCGGCCCTGGTTGCCTATTCCATCAATCCGCTACATGCGTTGTTCAAATCACATGGTTCATTGGTCACACCCGGCCTGATGCTGGCATTTCTATTTCTTGTCAGGTTTATGGGGTTGAGTAGCGAGAACATTAGCCACTTCACCTTTGCCGGTAATGTCCGGAACAACATCGAGACGACCATCAGGGAAAAGGTCCATGAAAATAGCAACAGCCTCATAATCATCGACAACCTTCCCGACCGATACTTTGGTGCATATATTTTTCGAAATGGGTGGGAGGAGTTTCTCCATCATCACTCTGACTTGAGCGACCATGTGATTTTGTCAAGGGACGCCACCGCCGCAAACATCAATCCTGACCTGGAGATCTTCAGGCTACGATTTTCAACCAATGATCCCAACCCAAGACTTACTCCTGACACTGAATTGATGGAGATGGTGCGTAATCTTCAGAACAGGGAGAATCGCGGTCCTGTAACTCCGGTGGTTCTTCCCTTTGCCCGGGAAGAGGTGAGGAGAATTCCCATCTATCTGAGTGAGGGAATCAAATCCATCGGGTATACCGAGGGGGGTGCTTGGAGGTTGGAGGTAACCCAGAGGCGGCCGAATGTGGGCGTGCCCCTTGTAATGCGCGAAAGTCCCTCCAGCTATGGTCGGTTTATCGTTGAGCTCGCTTTTCCCGATGCTCCCGAATCGCCCCCCTATCCAAGCGAATCCCTGTCGGCAATCTATCTGCCAGGAAGAGCGGAGCGCCCTCCCGTGTCCATTGACACAACAATGGAGATTACAAGGGAGCGTAGACGTTATGAGTTCAATCTTTCAGAATCGCTGGATTGGAACCTGGAGGAACGGCCGAGGTGGCTCCGTCTTGATATTGGTGACAGGTATCTTGGCCGGGTTGACATCTACCTGTATGCGTTCGAGTGAGCTGGCGGTACTTAGCCCCACCGCCTGAGAAATAACGCTCCCCCGGGAGCGAACTCCCGGGGGGTGACGTCGGTTGCTGATTGGAGTCGGCCTTCAACTGGTCAGGCTCCAACGCGATTGCGGTGTGGTCTGTTCCAGTTTGGGGCTAGAGATCAGCCACCTCACTGTAAGTGTTACTGTCGCTGCTCAATATGGACCACCTCCTTTCCCAGTGTTGGGTGCAGGAGACGGGATGTTTTCAGCGAGGTCAAGGGTTGATTGAACCCTATTTTACTTTTTTATCGATGTTGTGGACAATATCAGGGGTATGGCCGGGAACTTTTCCCCGGTTGCTGGGGAATTCCTGGCAGTCTGGTCCCTGTGGCGGAAACTTTTGTTTCCCGCCGGGAAGATAAACTGATTTCGCAGTGTGGTTCGGTGTGGTTTTCACGGGATTGGAACGGTCGATCCGGTCGCCCCGGCATACCCGGCGTTCTTCTTGCGGCTTGACGTGGGAGAAGGCGCGGTGCCTCAATCGCGCCGCTGACGGGGGCCCGTTTCCCCGAGCAGCAAGCTAGGGGTGCTCTGCACGCCGTTTTCGGCGGAGCAGGGCTGAGAAAGTCCCTCGAACCTGATCCGGGTAATGCCGGCGAAGGAAAGCTACCCGGTGTTTTGGCCCGCGGGGTGATGTCATGGGTCCGGTGACCTCCTCCCCACACTCGCCAAAGCATCCTTTCCCAGAAGGCGGAGTAATCCGCTTTGTCGCAGGTTCGAGAGGGATTCCCCACCATTCCACGGAGGAACCTCTCTCACATGCAGTTTACCAAACCCATCACCACCATTGCCCGCCGCGCCTTCACCCTGATCGAATTGCTGATCGTGGTGGCCATCATCGCCATTCTGGCGGCGATTGCGGTGCCCAACTTTCTGGAAGCGCAAACCCGCGCCAAGGTCAGTCGCGTAAAGGCGGACATGCGTACCGCCGGAACCGCCATCGAGATGTATTACGTCGACAACAACTCCTACCCAACCGGATGGGGAACACACATCGGCCCCAATCCCGATGCCCACAGTCTGTTCCTTCTTTCCACACCCATCGCCTACATTACCAGTGGCAACCTTCAGGATCCCTTCAATCCCATCAAGGATCCCCGCCCGATGTACTCAACGGTCCAGTATGACCCCATGACGGTGGATGGCCGCATGTTCTCGGAGTATCACTTCGACATTGGCTACATTCAGCGCGGCGAACCCGCCCCATGGTGGGTTCTTATCAGCGCCGGACCGGACATGAACTACGAGTTCACCTACAACCCCACCGACGGCCAGGGTGTGGAGTGGCGCACCGCCAACGCAAATGCCAACCCCGGTGCCTTCTCCGAGATGATCTACGATCCCACCAATGGGACCGTCAGCCGCGGCAATGTCTGGCGCGCCGGTGGCAGCCAGATAAACCGCGCCGGCATGATGATCATCGCCAACCACTGACCCGGTCAGAAAAACAACCCCTCAACCCCGGCAAGGAGCGGACCCCTCCCTGCCGGGTTTTTTATGCCCGCCGATCACGTCGCGGGGGGGGTCTTATCACTTGCCAACCCCGCCACGATCGATCACCGTTCATTATCTTATTCCGCTTCGGGAGGAGCGACACGACCATGAAAATCGCCAAAACCCTTGTCACCATGACAGTTGCAGCCCTTGTGGCAATCACCCCCCTCGCGAGCGAGGCCATTGTGGAAACTGAATCCGAGATCAGCCCCCGCCTCGATGCCATTGTGAAGCAGGGTATCGAGGAGCATTTCTATCCCGGTGCCGTGCTGATCGTTGGAACTCCGGATGAAATCCTCCACGCACGGGCCTACGGGACCTTTACCTGGGAGGAGGAATCGCAGGCGGTTTCCCTCGACACGATCTTCGACTTGGCCTCGGTCAGCAAGGCGGCGGGGACGGCCACGGCGGCCTGGGTGCTCATGGAGGAGGGTGTCATCAACCCCGACGACAAGGTGACCGATTATGTGCCCGCCTTCGAGGCCAACGAAAAGGGGGAGGTGACGCTTCGTGACCTGCTCACCCATGTTTCCGGCCTCAAGTCCTACGAGAACGCCAGCCGTGTCGAGCAGACACGGGGGGAAAGTGAGTCCCCCGCGGAGGCCCTCATCCGCACCTACGCCAATCTTCCCCTGACCTACACGCCCCGCGAGGGCTATACATACAGCTGCCTGAATTTCCAGCTTCTTGCCCATGTGCTGGAGCAGGCAGCGGGCGAGCGCCTCGAAAGCATCCTGCGCCGGGCTGTATGGGAGCCGCTGGGAATGGAGGACTCCGCGTATATACTCAATGATGCCCAGTGGCAGCGCACCGCCCCCACCCATCGCAACCGTGAGGGGGAAATGATCCGCTCCGTTCACGATCCCCTGGCAAAATACCATGGCTCGCTGGTTGCCT
Organism: Candidatus Sumerlaeia bacterium; assembly: GCA_020831705.1. Lineage (GTDB taxonomy): Bacteria > Sumerlaeota > Sumerlaeia > SLMS01 > SLMS01 > JAFIGB01. The sequence goes on from JAFIGB010000046.1 coordinate 7,089, forward strand.
GTCCGGGAAATGCGGGGATGTTCTCAACAGCCGTCGACATGGCCCGGTACTGCGCCATGATCCTTCAGAACGGCAGCTGGGACGGCCAGCAGATCTTCAAGCCGGAAACCATCGAGTATGTCACCCGTCGCCACACCCCCGAGGCCGTCTCCACCGATCGCGGGCTGGGGCTGGACATTTTTCAGAATCCCCCCTACGTCACCCGGCTGAACAATGAGGACGGCGCGCGCATTGTCGGGCACCTTGGCTATACAGGGACGCTCATCTGGATGGACACCCATTCGAACACCTACTTTGTCTTCCTGACGAACCGGACCTACCCCCACGCCGAAAGCGCGGGTGACCAGTCGCCAAACATCGCCCGGTTCCGCAACCGCGTCTGTGACACGGTGCTGCGGTCCCGTCCCGAATATCAGGAATATTTTGCCCAGCAGGAAGAGAAGGAAGAAACGGAAACGGAATAACCGGCGCCGGTCAGCGGATCATCCAGCCGTCGGCGGACGCAGGCTCGCCGTGATACCGCCAGTGCCAGGGTTCCTCGATGTACCCCGTCTCGTCGACATTGTCGGCCGTATAGGACTGGCGCCAGCCAAAGGCGGGGGCATTTTCCACAAGCCAATGATACTGGGAGTCGGTGTTTCGCAGGAAACGCCCGGGGGTTCCGTTTGAAAAGTCCACCGTTGTGGCAAGCTGGTGCTCGCTGTGTCCCGGCGGGGCGCTGGATCGCTGGGCGAGGTTGTTGTTCATGTTGTTGACGAAGATGGTCTGCTGGGTCGGCCCGGACCGGTAGGGCGATGCAACATAGAAAACGACGCCCTCGCTCCGCGCGAGGTCAATGAGGGCCATGACGGACTCGGCGGCCTCCTGACGAAGTTGATAGACACGACCGGATACCTGGTTGTTGTAGGGGTTGGGGATGTGCACCAGGTCATCCGCCTCGTACTCAAGGGGGATTCCCCACCACCGGTTGACGATCTCGCGTCCGTAGGGAAGATTTGTATAGCTGTCGATCATGTCCTGGTTTGTCGAATGGATTCTGCTGAATCCAAGGCGGGAAATATGACCGGTCTGCCCGTTAAAGTCGAATTCCAGCCACTCCTCGTCGGTTTCCGCCACAATGTTATAGACACCGGACACGAGGGTATTGCGCGACAGCGACCCGATGACGCTGCTTTGCTGGACATTGGGCTGGTTGCGAACATTGAGGGAGTTGATGTGGATATACCACGGTGAATCCGGGTCGGCACCGAGTGGATCGATGTCGACGGGAAGAAGCGTGAACTGCTTGTCCGTTTTCGGTGCAGCCTCCTCATGATGGGCGTGGACCTGTTTCATGTAGGCGAGGTATTCCGGCGGCAGCATGTCGGGAAATTCGATGGCACAAACGCACATGGCGCCAATTCCCGACGATGGAACCGCGAAGGATCCGGGTTCCCCACCGTGCAGGCCGACAGGCACCGCAAGGAAGGGGGCAATAAATGCCAGTAAATTTCGTGTTTTCATTGGACGCAGGCTCCTTCCCCACTTTTAACCGATGCTTCCCCCGGCACCGGGTGATTGCAAGCTCAAGTTGCGATCAGGAGTCGTATGCGTCGATCATTGCCTCCACGGTCTGAACATGGAGGTCAATAATGTCGGAAAGATTCCGCGCATACCCCCCCGCCACAACGGTCATGAGGGGAATTCCCCGGCTTGCGCAATGTTGGGCGACCAGTCCATCCCGCTGCGCCATTGTTTCGCGACTGAGGTTGAGACGGCCCAACTGATCCTCCTCGAAGGGATCCACACCAGCCACATGAATGACGAGATCGGGGCGGTGACCATCAATGGAGATGGAAAGGCCACGCTCAAGTTCCGAGAGATAGACATCGGCACCGGGGTCCGCAGGGAGGCCGATATCCAGGTCCCCCACTTCCTTCGGGCGCGGATATAGATCCTCCTGGTGAATGGAGAAGGTAAAGATTTCGGGAATTCCCGCAAAAATATTTGCCGTGCCGTTTCCCTGGTGCACATCGGTATCAACGATGGTAATGCGCTTCGCACGACCCTCGCGGTAGATCACACCCGCCGCCACCGCCACATCATTGATATAGCAAAAACCCTCGGCGTGATCGGAATACCCATGATGGAAGCCTCCGCCCAGGTGACAGGCCGCGCCGTGGGCAAGGGCACGGGCGGCACACCGGATGGACCCTCCTGCGGTGGCAACAACCCCCTCGATGATGGGGCGGGAAATGGGCAGTTCGGAGCGAATTGTGGCAGCGCTGTGTTCATACATTCGCAGCGCCTTCAGATACGTCGAATCCAATACGGTTCGGAGTTGTTCGTCGGTGGCGGGTTCGGAAATTTCCACCTCCCCCTCCCGAATAATGCCCCGCTCGACAAGCGCCTCCTTGAGAAGGCGAAACTTCACCGAGGGGAACACATGGCGCCCAATGGGAATTTCATAATCAGGGTTCCAGACAAATATCGGCCGGCCCATGGCAGTGCTCCTCCAAAGCTGGGGGATTTTTGCACCAGAAAGGGGGAGGGTGGCAAAAAGAAAAACCGTCTTGAAGTGTCCCGGGGGAGCACGCTCTGGAGGGAGGTGAATCAGCATGGTGGACCGGGTTGTCTATCCAGGCCCTGCCAATGCCACCCGGAATTGACTACTTGCAGGGCTTGTCGGGCATTACCGATGGCTGAACAACTTGGTCTGGCTCGGCGGGGAAGAATCGGCGCTTGAAGTACAGGGAGACATGAACGAGTCCGATCAGGACGGGCACTTCAACCAGCGGCCCAATGACGGTGGCAAAGGCCACGTCGGATCCGATGCCAAACACCGCGATGGCCACGGCGATGGCCAACTCGAAATTGTTCCCCGAGGCGGTAAAGGCCAACGATGTGCTCCGTTCGTAGTCCGCCCCCACACCACGCGCCATGAAGAAACTGATGAGGAACATCAGGGCGAAATAGATCGTCAGCGGAATGGCAACGAGGAGGACCTTCATGGGCGCCTCGATGATGGCATCACCCTTGAAGCTGAACATGACAACGATCGTGAACAGGAGGGCCAGCAGGGTGATTGGTGATATACGCGGGATGAATTTGTGGTCGTACCATTCATGCCCCTTCAGCGGCACAAGAATCACCCGGGATAGAATTCCCGCTCCGAAGGGAATCCCGAGGTAAATCATGACACTTCCAAAGATCTCGCCAATGGTGACGTCATTGAGGGTACGACCGTCAGCACCCTGCACCATCGACAGATCAATGCCAAGCCAGCCGGGAAAAACGGTAATGAAGGCCCAGGCAAAGAGACCGTAGGTCAGCACCTGAAAGATGCTGTTGATGGCGACAAGGCCGGCAGCGTATTCGTTGCTCCCCCGGGCCAGTTGGTTCCAGACCAGCACCATGGCGATGCACCGGGCGATCCCCACCATGATCAGGCCCACCATGAGAGCGGGATGGTCACGCAGGAAGATCACCGCGAGGGCAAACATGAGCAACGGCCCGATCAGCCAGTTCTGGGCAAGGGACAATCCAAGCACCTTGAAGTCCCTGAACACCCGCCCCATCTGCTCGTACTTCACCTTTGCCAGGGGCGGGTACATCATCAGGATCAAGCCGATGGCAATGGGGATGTTTGTCGTGCCGACATCAAAGCGGCTGATGAATTCCTGTGACCCCGGAAGTATATATCCAATCGCCACACCGATAGCCATGGCGGCAAAGATCCAGACCGTGAGGTACCGATCGAGGAAGGAAAGTTTTTTGGTAAGCCGTTCTTCCATGGGAAGCAAATCCTTGTCTATACGTTGAACTTTTTATTCGGAGGTTCTGGCGGAAACCAGGCTGTGCAGTTTTTCCGCACCCACCGGTTCCCATGGCATCCAGGGAACAATGGCCAGGCGATTCGCGAGGGAACCGTGCACCTTTTCAATCTGCTCCAGTTCCCCATGGGCACGGGTTGCCAGAAGGGGGTCGGTTGGCCCGGCTGCGGCAAGGGAGGCGTTGATCACCCAGCCCCATGGCTCGATTCCCGCACGGCGGAGGTCCTCCTGTAGGGAGGCCGCCTCGTGGACGGGGGTGGTTTCCGCATGGGCCACCAGGATCATCTTCGTCTGGCTCGTGTCCTGAAGGCGCATCATCGGCGTCGTCACCCTGGCCCCCTCCTTCGCATTGCGGAGGATTTCACGGTGATAGGACCCCGTGGCATCGAGAAGGAGAAGAGTGTGCCCGGTTGGTGCGGTGTCCATGATGATAAACTTTTTTTGTGATTCGCGGATGGTGCGGGAAAAGGCCTGAAAGACGGCGATTTCCTCGGTGCAGGGGGAACGGAGATCCTCCTCAAGGAGCGCCAACCCGGCCTCGTCCAGCCCCTTCCCATTGGCCTTCATGATACTTTCGCGGTATCGGGCTGTTTCCACCTCCGGGTCTATACGGCTGACGTGTAATTTTTCCACCACCCCGTTGACGGCATCGACAACATGGGCGGCGGGATCGGTGGTGGATAGATGTACAGCATGGCCACGCCTTGCAAGTTCCATGGCAATGGCGGCGGCAATGGTTGTCTTGCCAACACCTCCCTTCCCCATGACCATGACAAGACCCTTTCCATCGGCCTCGATGCCATCGACCATTTTGGTGAGGGTGGCATCCGACAGGTTTTCCGGCAGGGTGGCCCTGATGGCGGGATTTTGCGAGGGAGGAAGCGCCTCGTTGTCGTCGAACATGCCACGGAGGGTTTCCACCCCGACGATGTTCATCGGCTTGAGGGGAAGCGATGTCCTTGGCAGTGGCTCCAGTTCAGGGGGCAATTCCGCCATGGCGGCGTTGTCCCATTCAACCATAGCGCGGGCGAGGGGGTCGTTGCTACTTTCGCCGGGCATGCAGCCATTCACAATGAGGCGCTGGTTGGTGATGCCCAGGTCGCGAAGTTCCTTACTTGTCCGTCCTGCCTCGCGGAGGGGGGCCCTGCGGGGCCTGGTGACGAGGAAAACCGTCGTCCTCTCCGCATCGGCAAGGATACTGACTGCCCTGCGATAGAGATCGCGCTGCTTTTCCAGACCGGCGAGGGGGCCAATACAGGTCGCGCCACTGGTATTTCCATCCAGATATCCCGTCCAGGCGGTTGGGAGTTTCAGAAGGCGAAGGGTGTGTCCCGTGGGGGCGGTGTCGAAGATGACATGGTCGTGGCCATCGCCGTCCTCACCGCCACCAATGAGGGATGTGAATTCATCGAAGGCGGCAATTTCCGTGGTGCAGGCGCCGGACAATTCCTCCTCCATTTTCCGAACTGTTTCGGGGGGAAGAACATTCCGAACCGGCCCGATAATACGATCACGGTAGGCGCGAGCTGCTGCCTCGGGGTCGATATTCAGCGCCATCAGACCACCAACCGCGGGAATGGGAACCGGTTTGTCACCGGTAATTTCGACGCCAAGAACCTGGGAAAGATTCGATGCAGGATCGGTGCTTACCAGGAGGACGCTGGCACCCGAGTCGGCGAGGTGTACTGCCGTTGCGCAGGCAATGGAGGTCTTGCCCACACCGCCCTTGCCTGTGAAGAAGAGGTGCCGGGTGGTTTTATCAGGGAACAGCATTTCCTGCCGCCTTTCATGGGGCGCTTGTGGGGGTAACTGTATTGATGACTAGACACCGGCTCAGCAGCAACCCGAAGGCCCGCAGCATCCCTCATCACTTTTCGGCACGGGGGATGTATATCCGGGAAGCCCGGCAAGGCCGGCCAACTCGTCCCGGCTGGGATACAGGCCACCGCAGGTCGGGCGACCGTCCACGAGTATAAGGGGAAGGCAATTGCCGTGTGTTTCCTGCATGATTCGGAGCACATCGGGGTTTTCCGCGAAGGCAGCCGGTTCCTGGGTAAGGTTGAATCGGCGAACCTCGACCCCCTGCCCCTCAAGCCACTTCAGGTCGGCCGCGAAGGTCGTCAATTTTGTGTCCGGCTCGGGACCACAGACACCCGTGCTACAACACATGGCCGGGTCATAAACATGCAATTTCGTCATGATGCGATTCCTTTTTCATTTCCACAGGTCTTGACCAGATTTTCAATCCAGGTGCGAATTTCATCCCGCACCCTTCGGTAGTGAACGAGGGCTTCCTCCTCGCTTTTTGCGTCCTTCGCCAGCTTGGGTGGATCATCTAAGCCCTGATGAATGACCCGCGTCCTTCCCGGGAAAACGGGGCAATTCCCGTCTGCATGGCCGCAGACTGTATAGACGGTGTCGAATTCCACACCCTGGTCGAGGAGCGACTGGAGGGTCTTGGACTCCTGCCCCGTAATATCCACGCCCGCCTCCTCCATTACCCGGATGGCGAGGGGGTTTTGACCGT
>JAFIGB010000048.1 GCA_020831705.1 Candidatus Sumerlaeia bacterium
CCCCCGCCTCGCCCGGGGCGGGAACAAATCGGAGCGCCTTGATGGTGCCATCCCATTTGGGGTGTGTATAGACCGGTACATGGGCGTGCCGCATTCCCGTCGTGTTGGTGAAGACACCCTCGGAGGGATAATCAGTGATGAACATGCGCCGTTCCGACGACCAGTTTTCATCATCAACGCGCTTCCACTCCAGATAGGGTTCGCCACCCCTTGGTGGATTCCCTTCACGGTTCCAGCGAATCTGAATGAACGGGGCATTATAGGAATCGATGCGAATTCCCTCGGGGGTGGCAAGGCTGGCACCGCGCTCCTCAAGATGAACGCGCCATGAGCTGCCACGAACCCCCTCGCTGCGGGCACCGTCCAGGCGCCAGATATCCGCGGCGGTCTGGCCCGCGTGGGGGGAACCCTGCTGGATCATGTTGAACTCCCAGACCCAGCCCGGGCCGCCGTGTTCCTGGAAGTGCCACCCAATGGTCCAGCCGTCGTGGCCACCATAGACCTGGGGCCAGAGGGGAAAGGGCCATCCGCCATCATGGGCGTGGGAGAAGTGCTGGGCGGACTGGACATAACCGTCGGGGTCGACGGGGGTGTTGTCACTCCATGAGCGAATGACATCCTGCATGGGCTTCCCCGAGGAGACCTCCATGGCGTTTGCCAGCCAGATATCCGCGATGGTCATATACTCGCGAACGAAGAGGGTGCTGAAGTTTCCATGGCGCTTGTGAAAGTGGTGCCATGTATAGCGGTTCCATGCCTCCGATTCCCTTTCCTGTCCACCGAAATCCACCCTTGGAAAATCCGGGGGTCCCAGTCGTTCCCTTTCCATGTATTCCTCCAGTCCATTGTCTGTATATACACCAAGGCTAAAGGCCCACGGCCCCGAGTTGTTGTCCACCTTGAGGAGAACATCGTGGGTTCCCGCATCCAGGTCGATTTCGACATGATATTCCCCCGGGGTGATGCCCCTCCCGTGGTGCCATTCTGAAAAGTGGAGCTCCCCATTGACGAACAACTTCGCCGCATCATCGGCACCCATCAGGAAGTGGTAGGTACCCGGGCTGGGAATGTCGATGGATGTATATCCGTAGGCGACCTGTTCGGTGCCCTGTCTTTCATTGATCCTGAGCCCCCTGAGGAGGTCGACAACCCCCCGGTGCCCCGCAGTGGCGGCAAGGGGGCGGATGGTCCGTGTTTCCCCGCCAATTTGTACCTCGAAGGGGCGGTCGACGGAAAGCGTCGCGGATTCCTCCCCGCCAATGGACTCCAAATAGTCGATATTCCAACCAGCACGGGCGCTTCCGTCGGGAGCCGGCACATCCATCGCCGGGTTGGGAAGGGGGCCTGCGAGCACCCAGTCGGTGATGATTCCAATTTCCCCCGCTTCGGTGGTGCTGTTGGTGGCGTTGCCTTCCACGGGAAGGAGTGCACATGCGGATACGGCCATGCATGCGGTTATGATACTCCAGCCCGGGATCCTCCATTGTCTACTCATCGGATTGGTGGCTCCATTTTTGGTGTGTATTTGTGATAAAGCAGGGGGCCGGATGATCCAAAATCCGGCCCCCTGAGGTTGTCTGTTCCGACCCTTGGGGTCGATGGATTAGTTGGTGAATGTCATCCAGTCGGAAACATTCGTGAAGGCGGATTCGTGGGCGCCAATGTCGGCGTTGTTCCCATTGGGCCGGGTGTTGCCGACGTAATCAACCGGGGTGGTCGAACCCACGGCATTGTCGACGGCAAACGACGGTGCGGTCAATTCGCCATTGGGTGCCAGAAGCGGATCGGCAATGATGGTATCGCCGGGGAAACCGTTCACCCAGCCACCGGAGGCCGTTGCGCCGTTCTCGGAGTAGGAAAGGTTCCCTTCGCCGGTAAGGGGCACACCTGAGGCGAGCAAGGTCCCACCACCCGACGCATCAAAGATCGAGAAGTCGGAATTGATGGTGTCCACTCCATTGTTGCCATTGATCAGGAGGGCCGCAACCGATGTGGGAGCGATGGTGCAGTGGGTGAGGTTGACTGTTCCCGGTGTGGCCACGTCACGATTGTCATCAAGGACGCTCAGGATCCAGCCCTGGTTGCTTTCGCCAATCCACATGGTGTTGGTGGCATTGATCGTGGCGGGCTGGGAGAAGGATTCCGTGGCGTTTGTGGACATCGTCACGGTTCCTGCCTGGTTCACGAAGTAGCACTGGTCGAGGTTGAGAACCACGGGGCCTGCATGGGGGCCAAGGTCGTTTGTGTCAAAGAGGGCATTGATGGTGGAACCCTCGACATTGACAAGCGTTGTGGTCCCTGCCCAGTTGCGAATGAGTGTGCCGGGGACGGTGATTCCATCCAGGCTGACCTTGTTCTCCGGGTCGGTACCCTGGATGGTGAACTCGCCGGTGTGCCCCTGCATATAGAAGGCAATACCGGCCGTTCCTGCCAGGACGGGGTCAGTGAGGGTAACCGGCGCGGTACCGCCGACACCCTGCATGATGGCCTGGTTGTTTGCCGTGAAGGAGCAGTCAATGAATGTCGCCCCGCCACCGCCAACGTAGGAGACGCTGAGGCCCTGGGTTCCGTTGACGAAGGTGCTGTCGGTCACGGTGATCGGGTTGGAATCGTTGCGAAGGCGCGCGGGAACGTCGTCGCCGGGGAAGTTCAGGTTGGAGGCGGTGAAGTTGTTTCCGTCTCCGGTGGTGGAATCGGTAATATTGATCAGCGGAAGGTTGATGTTGTCCATGATGTCAGCATCGGCATCAGTTCGTCCGGCGATCGTTCCACCGTTATACTCGAAGGTCACGTTGTCGCCATTAAGACGGATGGCCGACTCGGCAATATCGGAGAAATTCACACTCGTGAAGGTTGTCGTCTCGGCAATCTGATTGCCGGGATTGATGGATTCATCCGGGTTGGGGAAGGAACCCTGATTGATATAGCCGAAATCGCTCCCCGAGATATTGACGTGGGTGACATTCCAGGTCAGGGTGTCACTGGCCACCTCAAGGAGGCGTGAGGAAAGTGCGGCGCGCTGGACAGGGGTGCCGGCGCCACCGGCAGCACCGTTGCCGGATATAACGATGGGGGTGTCACTGGTACCGATGATGTTGACCTCGGTGCTCGAGCCGCCACCCACACTGACACCGGCCCAACCGTTGTTGATGATCTGGCTGCCATTGGTGATGTTCAGGGTGCCTGTATTGACGTTCACGCCCCACTGGGGCTTGTTGCTGACGGTGACATTGTCGAGGGTCAGCACGGTGTTGGCGTCGTTGACGACAATTCCATTGGGGCCTTCCGTGCCGGTAACGGTCAGGTCACGGACGATGACCTCCCCGTTTGCGGTGAAGAACCAGTTCCCCGGGCCACGGACCTCGGGGTTGTTCTCGCCAACGATGGTGACGGCCTTCGAAATGCCTCCCTGAACGAAGGGGGCATTGCCGTTGTTGGCCTCATCAAGAAGCAGGGTGTCCCCCGCGACGACCGATGCGTCGGCGATGGCTGCGGCGATGGTGTCAAAATCAGTTCCGGAACCCGTGCCGATGACATGGGTTGTCTGGGCGTATGCACCCGATACGAGCAAGCCCGTCGCCAGAATGCTGGCGATGGAAAGCTTTGCAGGAAATGAGGTTTTACTCATGGTATTGGCCTCCTTGAGGCAGGGAGTCAGTTGGACCGGTGGGCCGACCTGTTACTCGATCAGGCGTGATCGAATAATGCCGATCTGTGCTCGTTTATGATTTCTCGATCAGGGGCTGTCAATTGGAATGCTCCAATACCCCCTGTTTTTTTGGCTGAAACGAACTAGAAATGCATCCTCTTCCCCTGTCCAAATCGAGGCTCCTACAGCTTATTTGCTGATTTCGTTCAGGTTAGGGGCGTTTGGAGGTCTTTGCCCATGAAAGACCCCACCATGCTGGAGATTCTTTTTGGAGCGTCGGGACGCTGGTTGATTGTTCGTGAGTGGGCAAGAATACGCGCCAGAAGCCCTGTTTTTGGATCACGAGGGGATGACGCCACGCATTCGCAGGCTGGACAGGAGATTGAGCCGAATCACGGCGATGATTGCGCCGTAGTGCCTTTAAATCGCCACGCCCTGGCCTTCGGCTCCCAGATCAGCCTCGGGTCGCCTTCACCGCTACCTGCAAACTTCATGTCATCCGTCAAAATACCATGACCCCCGGGCCGTCATAAGTGTGACCCCCCTGATTTCATAAGCTTGACCCCCCTGCTGTCATAAGTGTGACCCCCCTTATT
>JAFIGB010000096.1 GCA_020831705.1 Candidatus Sumerlaeia bacterium
GCACCCGCAACATGCCCGAAGCCACGCATGGCAAGCAAGGCGGGCGGACCCATGAAATCCAGCGCCAGATCCCCTACGTCAGTGCTGTCAATACAGACCAGGGTTCCGTCGGTACCGTCGAGTTCAAGGAAGTCGGCACCACTGTTGAGGTCACACCCCGCATCACCAACAATGGTTATGTGATCATGCAAGTGAAGCCCTCGCAAATCATCGATACCGGTGACCGCCCCCAGGGTGTTCCCATTACCGATGAACGTCGCGTGGATGCTTCGGTGATCGTGAAGGATGAAACGACCATCGCCCTCGGTGGCCTCCGGCAGTTTGAGTCCACCTCCAGCGAGGCAGGCGTTCCCTACCTTCTCCGCGTTCCGGTCATCAGCTGGTTGTTCAAGAACCAGTCGAATGCCCAGAACCGCACCGAGCTCTATCTCTTCGTGACGCCTCACATTGTGAAGGATCCGACCCCGACCCTGTACCAGCAGTCCCTCTATGACAAGCTGGACCATAACTGGGATCTTCCGGATTACTTCTTCGACGATGTTGTGGCCCGTCGTGCACCCGGCGAGGAGCGTCCCTCACCAAGGCGCTAATCGTCCCACCAACCTCCAGACAAAGAAAAAACCTCCGTCCTTGTGGCGGAGGTTTTTTTAAGGATGAATTTTGAAGTATGAGGGGTGAAGGAATTTTGGAAGGGGGGAATTTTCTATACATGGTCATGTGTGTAGCGGTCTCTCCCGAGACTTGGCACCTTAAGTGAAGATACCTCTCCTACTGACACACCGATTCCAACTTCTTCTTCGATTTTGACCCTTACTCCTATTCCGATTATGAGGCTTGGGTGTCTGGTGATGCATCCTGGGCGTTTTCGTATTCCCTCACTTGATTGACAAGGTCTGCGAGGAATTCCATTTGCCGGTCGGTCAGTCTGAATTGGTCGGGGCCGAAGTGGTTTGCCAGATTCAAAAGAACCTCGGGCAGGCTTTTACGCGATGACTTGACGATGAGGTCGAGAAGGTCGGAGGGGGCATTGCCGGGACAATTGACGTGCTTGCACTCGTAGGTGTTATTGCGAGGGTTGAGTTCCAGCGTTCGAAACATCTTTTCGTGATGAATCGGGCACATGCCGAGGTATATGTCGCCACTACGAACGAGCTTTTCCGTTTCCCAGCCAATGTACTCAACCACCCGCCGAACATCGAGGGCGGCGTTTACCTGGGCACAGATTTGAGCGTAACTATATTCGTAGGACATTTCGATTTCCCGGGATCAGGTCACTGGCTTCCAAGGGTCCAGGACCCCTGACTTCCAGCGGTCGATGAAGACCAGCACCTCCTCGACGGAGGGACCACGGCCTTCCCGAACGTAAAACCCGGAGACGCTTTTCCCCGTAATAATGGCCTCCTGGGGAGTCAGTCCCAAAAGCCGGGCGAACATATAGCCGCCGTTAAAGTGATCTCCTGCTCCGGTTGTGAGTTTCGGAGACGGACAAAATGGCCCCTCATGTTTTCCGGTTGAGACGGTGGACTCATCATCGCCAAGGGACCAGGCCACTGCCATCCGCGTGGGATGAATCATGACCTCCCCCATGGACAAATGGCGGGCGATTCGTTCCGCCCGCTCCAGGAGGCCGTCCTCGTTTGCCTCACCGGGTTCGAGCTTCAGGGCACTGCAAACCTCCGTGGACTCCTTCTCATTGAGTCCGAGGACAACACGCCTTCCGGATCCCTCAAATTTGGCCATGATTTCCAGGGCCTGGACGAGATCCTCATGGGTTCTCTTTTCCGGGTCGCAAAGGTCGAAGAAGTACCACGATGGCGCCTTGTTGCCGAGGCCGTTCACCCGGTCGAGGATTCCCGCCAGCACGTCGTTGAGGAAGGGAACCATGGTCCAGTTAACAATGGCAACGAGGTCGGCCTCCTTCAGGAAGCCGTCAATGGCATCAATTCCCCCCGACCTTTCGACAATATTCTCCCACGTCAATTGGCGCAGGGCCTCATGCTTGCCGTGCATGATTTTCCCATCATCAAATTCGGTGGCCAGCGTGATTGCGGGAGGGGCAACCGGGGTGATGGGACCGTACTTTTCCATTCCCTGGAAGAGTTCATGGACATCGGGCCAGCCGACCGCGCCCACGTACCTGACCTGCCCTCCAAGCCGACCGAAGGCCTCGCTCATCAGGGGTCCGTTTCCACCGGCCTTTATCTGGGTCACCACGAATTCAATATTCGTCGACTTCCCGGCGGCCCCTGCGATTCGCTTGGCGTATTCCGTGATGGTGGCGATGGGGTGGAAACTTTCGACGGAATGTCGCTTGTCCACCACTCGAATGATTTCATCGGTGAACCCATCCACCCCGGCAAAGATCTTCGGGGGGGACTTTGTTGATGCTGCCTGCTTTAGCGAGGAAGCTGTCGTGGTCAAGGCATCGTGATTCAATGGCAGGGGTTCTCCATGGCTTTTGGCTCAAGTACACGTTCCGGCACCGGCAGGTTAAGCCTAGGCCGGGGCGGGCTTGGTCGCAACGCCTTTGGGGGAATATCAGGTTTGGATCCCATGTGAACCCGTGTAATTTGCATCAGTCCCATTGGTCCGTGGAAACGAAAATTTTCCCCATTGCCCGGCAATGCCTCATGCTATAAAGCTCTTGGAAGAGTGGATCATTACCGGGAAACGGGAAAAAATGCAGAAATTCCGCCTCATGGTTGTCGACGATGATCCAGATGTGCGCTTTGTGGTTTGCGCGCTTCTGGGATCCGATTTCGAAACCACCGAGGCCCTCAACGGGCTCGATGCCTTGGAAAAGGTGGAACGTCACCAGCCCGACCTTGTGCTTCTCGACATCAATATGCCGGTGATGAACGGGCTTTCCTGTTGCAGTGCCATCAAGCGCAATCTGGGAGCGGAGGATTTACCGGTCATTTTCATGAGCGCCGCGGCAAATGATTCTGTCCGGAAGCACGCGGTATCCGTTGGTGGGGTGGCGTTTCTGGAAAAGCCCTTTAACACAACGACATTGATTCATGAGGTCAGGGAGGCGCTCAAGCGAACCGGTACCTCGCCAGTATCGAAAAGATTCAACCTCGCTGAATTGGAAAGAATTGATAGCGCTTCCGAAATCGAAGAGCCCCAGGAGCCTGTCAGGCATGATCAAGCTCCTGCTACCGAATCCTCTGTGGAAACGGTGGCGCAGGAAGGCCCGGTTAAACGGAAGCGCCGTGTTTTTGGAAAGCAGCCCATGCCTGCGCATCCTCCCGAACCGAAAGTGGAGCCTTCCGTTGCGAAACCACCGCCCCCGGCTCCCCGGGAGGGAAAACCTCCGGCACCACCCCCTGCAAAACCGAAGGCACCTCCTCCGATAAGGGAAAAAAAGCAGCCGCAGCCCGCTCAACCAACCGCGGCGGAGATTCTTGCCAAAAGACGCCTTTCGGGTGTTTCCCGCAAGGCCCCGGAGACCACCGAGAAGCCCCGTGTTCTGGTATTGATCGACTCGCCGCAGCAGCTGGAAACGTGTAATGCTGCTCTGAAGGGACTCGCGGAATTTCTCCCCCTTGAGGATCCCGTGGAAGCGGTGGAACTCATTGCCCGTTTCCAACCGGATATTATCGTGGCAAGCGTCCAGTCGGTAGCTTATTCGGGTCTTCAAATTGCCGGTTTGCTCAGGAGCAACCCTCGGTTGGCTTCCACGGAGGTTGTCTTTCTCCATCCCCCGGGCCTGGATATCGAGCTGGTGAAAAAAGCGATGGCGTTGACGACAAACCCAATCCTACGCTTGCCTCATGGCACCGAGGAATTCCGAAGCGCCATTGAAGGTGTTGCGGGAAAGGCGGGTTTCAAGGTCCGACCGAAAAACCTCTCCTACGGTGTATACGTCAAGGAAGTCATCCGAGCAGCTGATGAGGAGCGCTTGAGGGAAAACAAGGATCGTGAACGCCAGTCGGTGGAGATGAAGATGCACTCACTGGCGCGGTTCATGGCGAAGGAACTTTCCCCCGAACATTCCAATTATGTGCTGACGGATGCCCCCCAGGACAATCCCGTCCGCGATTATCGAGTCAAATAACCCCACGCATCCCATTATTTTCGGAGTACCCCCCAAGCATGAAGCAATTGACGATGAACCTCATTAAATCCGCCCTGGTTGCCGCGATGTTGGGAGGCGGGGGTCATGCCCTGGCCGGGGAGGATTTTGGCGGGCGCGTGGAAACGGCCATTGAGTCGATGTTTGAGCGTGTTACCGAAGGCGCCACCAACCATGATCGCTACGAACGGCTGATTGTTCCCAGGGTGGAACTGGTCGAAGTGGATGGGGATGAAAGCCATGTAACGCTGACATTTAATTTCAGGCTGCTCGATCGGTCGTGGCATGAGGAGGATGCAACGCGACTTCGCGGTTTGCTCCGTGCCTCCCTTTCTGATGTCATCGATTCCGACGGCGAGATAGACATTATGGTACGGCTGGCCGGACGTGGTGCGGCAACAATTCCGTTCGAGGAGGCGGTGCTTTCCACGGAACGGATTCGTACCCGTCACCTTGAGGGCGAGGAGTTGCGCATGCCGGTGGCCCCCGTTGTCCAGCATGTGGATTACGCAGGGCCCCTTCCCACGGGAGGGCTTTACGGGCGCAATATTTTCATCAGTCCTGCCCACGGATGGACATGGCATGACGAGCAGCGCTGGCAATTCCAGCGTTCCCGTCTATTCACGATCGTTGAGGACCTCTTTCCCCAGGCGTTCATCAATCCCTTTCTGATTCCGATGATGGAAAATGCCGGAGCGGTTGTCTATTCAGCCCGGGAACGGGATTACCAGGTGGGGGAGGTCATCGTTGACAATGATGAACAGACGCCACACAGCGTTTTTGAGCTGGAAGGTGTCTGGAGCACCTCGGAACATGCAGGGTGGCGGGGCGGCCGGCCATCGGTCCTTGGGAAGGACGAGGAACCTTTCACCCTTGGCACGACCCTTCAGGCCTCCGTGGAAAAGGCCTACGATTCCTCCGAGCCGGCGCGGGCGATCTATACACCCCACGTTCCCCATGCGGGCAGGTACGCGGTATATATTTCCTGGGCACAGGATGAACTTCACAGCCCATCGGTTCCAGTCATCGTCCGTCACCTTGGTGGGGAGACCAGCTTCCTCGTCAACCAGCAGGTTTCGGGAAGCACCTGGGTTTTCCTGGACTTTTTCGAGTTTGCCAAGGGCACGAACGGGGAGACCGGAAGCATTATCATCGAGGTCGCGGATGCTGCACGTTCCAATGCGGCCATGGAGCAGGAAGTAAATACCCTCGTCAACATTGATGCCGTTCGACTGGGAGGTGGCATGGGGAATTTCGCCGCCGAGAACCAGATCAGTGGCAAGCCCCGCTACGCCGAGGCGGCGCGGTACTTCGCCCAGTATTCGGGGGCACCGGCAGACCGCGTCTATAACCGGGTGACTTCATGGAACCACTTCGGTCTGGATTACTGGACCGACATCGTATCCCGTCCCGAGTGGGCAAACTATATCCATGGCGCGCCAAATGGCCCAAATGGACATTTTGACGACCCGGGTCTTGGGGTACCCATCGACCTTTCCATCTCGTGGCACACCGATGCCGGTGTCAATACACGGGGGCTTTATGGAACCCTCACCATTTATCGCCTTTTGGGGCAGAACGGATCGGATCGTTTCCCGGATGGCCGGAGCCGATGGCTCAATCGTGACCTGGCGACCTTCATGCACGATGAAATCGACCGAACCGCCCGGGAGCATTACACGAGCACCTGGGTGCGTCGTGATCTTTCCGACCGCAATCTTGCCGAGGCTCGCCGCACCAACGTTCCGACCGTCCTCCTGGAACTCCTTTCCCACCAGAACTTCAACGACATGAAGTACGGCCTTGATCCACGGTTCCGCCGGGACATGGCTCGTGCGATCTATAAGGCATCGCTGCGCTTCATCGCTGCCACCCAGGGATATGATCCGGTCATCCAGCCCCTAGCGCCCTCCCGTCTTTCCGTCCGCCATCTTGGTGGTGGAACGGCCGAACTGAACTGGCAGGCGGTCATGGACCCCCTGGAGCCCACGGCCACTCCCGACGGTTATATTGTCTATCATTCGCCGGACGGCAAGGCCTTCGACAACGGAACCTGGTTCCCGACCAATACGGCTCGTATGGAGGAACTGGAGGAGGGCGTGCCTCATTATTTCCGTGTGACAGCGGCGAATGCGGGGGGGCAGTCCCTCCCCACCTCCGTGGTGGGTCTGCGATGGAAGGGTGGCGAGGATCCCATTCTTGTGGTGGATGGCTTCGACAGGATTTCAGGCCCTGCGTATATACACGAGGGAAGAATTGGTGGCTTCGACAGGAACGAGGATCCGGGCGTGGGGTATTACTACAATTACGGCCTCGTTGGAAACCAGTACAACTTTGACCTTGAATCGGAATGGGAAAACGACCTCGAGCGCAATGGCACCGGTGGTTCGAGCAATGAATGGGAGGACCGGCTGGAAAAGGGAAACTCTTTCGATCACATTGCCACAATCGGTGCGATCCTCCATGAGGACGACCTCCCCTTTGAGTCCGCCACCGCGGAGGCCTTCGAGGCGGGATATCCTGCCAGCCGCCACAAGTTGATCGTCTGGATTTCCGGCCTCCAGCGTACCGTCATGCCCTTCACCGGATTTATTGACGACGGCATTCCCGACCGTATGACCCCCGAGTTTCCCGTCATGACGCCGACGATGGTCGAGCGCCTGGAACGCCACCTTGATGCCGACGGACGCCTCCTCCTTTCCGGTGCATACGTCGGTTATGAGCTGACCCGTGGGCCGCTTTCCTCCGACATGACCAGGGCCTTCATGGAGCGCATTGGCGTGCGCCAGTTCAGGCCGGATTCGACCTCCATCAATGTCGTCCGCGTGGATGAATCCCTCGGGCTTTCGGAGGATGCGAGCCTGTTCTACTTCGGTAATGACCTCCTGCACCCCATCAATATCTTTCCGACTGTATATCGGGTGCACTCGGCGGAAAGCTTCAGTGTCGATCCCGACCAGACGGAGGTCCTTGCTGTTTACGGGGACACATCGAGGCCGGGGATCATTTCCAACGGGCAGGTCACCCTTGCAGGCTTCCCCCTGGAATCAGTCCTCCTTCCCGAACATCGCGGTGAATTGGTGATTGGGCTCGTCAGGAACCTGCTGGAAGATTAACCGTATATACAACGTGCAAGTTGTTCCCACATCTTCAGCCCAGGTAACACCGCATGCCATTCATGCCCCGGAGGAAGGACCAACTCGAGATACTGGCGAGGCTCGGCCTTCCTCCCATGAGGGAACAGATCGGGGATGCCTGGGCGTTTCAGTGCTATTGCGGCCCACGCCTTTGGAAGCCTCTTGCCGCAGTCTGGGGGGTGACACTGGGGGCGTGTATTGTTCTGGCCATGCCGGCGCTCCTTCTGTTCTGGCTGGCCCACCGCTTTACAACCTCGATTGCCTACATTGATATTCTTGGGTGGCCACCCCTTTTCCAGCTGGCCGTACTCTTTGGGCTGCTGCTTCCTGGCTATACATTGACAGTCGCCGTGGAGCTTTCCTTCATCATGGTCCAACGTGTCCGGCGGCGCGGACGCTATACACGGAAGTCAATCAACCGGGATCTCGGGATGGCAATTGAGCGGACCCTTGGATGGGCGACGGTTCCATGGCTCTTCGCCCTGGCGCTCGCGGAATCCGTCCTGATCCTCGTTGCCCATGGGTTCTATCTGGTAATGCTTGAATACTTGGAACCATTTGGGGCGGTGGTTGTGGCAGGGGCGGCCTTCCTCTTTTTCAACTGGCTTTTGGTGTTCCCGTACCTGGTCTGGCAGTTTGCGGTATTGGTGCGGAGGGATTGTGGTTGGAACGGAGCATGGGATGCGAGTCGCGCCCTGGTTCTTCTGGAAAGCCGTGGAGGCTTGGTCAAGTCGGCCTGGAGCTTTTTCATGATATTCAGCATTGTGGGAATTCCCGGGGGGATCGTGCTTTATTTGACCACTCTGGAGCGGCTGGACATCCTTCTGAGTGCCATCCTTGGCGAGAAGACCCGCGCGGAAATTCAAAAGGCCCTTGCCGAGGAGGAGCCGTGGAATCCCACCGTCCTCCAGCCCTATTTTGCCCTGATTGACCGGGGGAGGTACCTTGATGCCCTCAACGGATTCCAGCAATACCTCTACCGCCACCCGAGCGACATCGATGCGCTCCGCGGCCAGGCGATTGCGTATCTGCACATGGGCCATCCGAAAAAACGGGAGGCACTGGAGCGATGGAATACGGAGGATCCCGAGTCGGCCCAGTCGGTGGAGCTTCTCGCGGAATTAAACGCCGGGATGTGGGAGGAGGGGGGCGAACGCTACGTTGCCGCCCAGCAGCGTTGTACGCAGCCCCTTGGAAGGGGCGTTTGAAACCCTGTTTCGCCTGATTTTACCTTTGCAACCGTACCACTTTCTTGGTCAGATGCTGCGTCAACTGCCCCGTTGACCTGATTTTAAGGCGAACCTGAGAGCGATTCCAATATGTCAACTGAAACGCCAGTCATTGATGCGACAGATCTTGTGGTGGATTACGGCAAGGGGAAGAAAAAGCACCGTGCTGTCCATGGGATCAGTTTTGAGGTCATGCCCGGGGAGACCGTTGGTTTTATTGGGGCCAACGGGGCGGGGAAGTCGACGACGATGAAGACCCTCATGGGTTTTCTTTTTCCGACGAGCGGCACGGTGCGACTGTTTGGTGCCGACTGTGGAACAGCGGAAAGTCGTCGGCGCATTGGTTACCTCCCCGAAGTATCCCTCTATTACCCCTTTATGAAGGCGCGGGAGCTTCTTGAGCTTTATGGAGGGCTTGGTGGGTTGTCGTCTGCACAACTTCGTGAGCGGATTCCCGTGTACCTCGAAAAAGTGGGTCTTGGTGGCAAGGATGACATCCTGCTGAAAAACTTCTCCAAGGGAATGCAGCAACGCCTTGGAATTGCCCAGGCGATCATCACCGAACCGGAACTCCTGATTTTTGATGAACTGTCCAGCGGGCTGGATCCCGTCGGCCGCCACGACCTTCGCGATGTTCTGCTCGAACTCAAGGAGCAGGGCCGGACGATCTTCTTCAGCTCCCACGAGCTGACCGAGGTGGAAACCCTCTGTGACCGGGTGATCATGATTCACAAGGGGCGTGTCGTGACGTCGGCCTCGGTGAAGGACCTGATGAAGCCCCTGAATGTTTTCGAAATTGTCTATACGATGCAGGACGGGGTGAAGGCGCCCGATACCGTCGTCCGCCACGGAATCGAAGAGGACGGAAACCACCAGATCGTCCGCATAGGTGGGGTCGAAGCCTACGCCCAGGCGATGAGCGACCTGGGTACCGCGGGGGCGGATATACACAGGACCTCCTCCAAGAGCCGCTCCCTTGAGGAGTACTTCATTGAACTTGTCAAGACAACAGACACCGACGCCAAGGAGTAGAATCGTGAAGGGAGGCGTTCCCAGCTGACGACATTGAAGGGATCCAGCCAACCACTGGAACCAGCCCGCGAAGGCACATCGATGAATTACCTGCCCTTCCTGGATGGACTCCGGGGAGTGGCGATCCTGTTGGTGATGCTTTTTCACTTCACCCAGGGATTGGACCTGGAAATTGAAGCAAGCGACTTTATCTTCGATTCCTTTACGGGCTTCTATCTCGGTGTTGATATCTTCTTTGTCGTTTCCGGATATCTGATCACGCGAATCCTCCTGAAGGCTGAAGTTTCGGGGAGGTCCTTCCGAAACTTTTTCATGCGGCGGGCGTTACGTATATTCCCTCCCTACTGGTTGTACCTTCTTGCCTGTCTGGCTGTCCTTCCGATGTTTGGGCAATATAGCGCCAGAAATGACATCAATGATAATTACCTTTGGTATCTGACATATACAAATAATTTTCTGATCACCCTCCAGGGATGGCCGGCCTCCTACTTGTCCCACTTGTGGTCCCTTGCCGTGGAGGAGCAGTTCTACCTTCTTTGGCCCTTGGTTATCGTGGTTCCAATACTTCGAAGAAATTGGTTGGCGGTTCTTGTTACACTCGTGCTGATGGGCCCAATCTTCAGGATGATGATGGTGTATTGGGATATTGGTGGGCATGGGGTTTATGTCCTGCTCCCTGCAAGGATGGATCCTCTTATCCTTGGCGGACTCATCGCATTTTGTGAGGCCAGTGGCAGCCTCCATCGGATTAACTCCTGGCTGAAGTATCTTTCTATACCGGCGGGATTCTTCATATTTGGGTTTCTTGTTTGCCGCGGGCTGGAAATCAGGTTTTTGCCAAGATTCTGGGAGATTGGATTCAAGCACTCGGCGGCGGGAGTTCTCACCGGGGCCATCCTGACGAGTTGTCTACTCGGTCGCACAACACTCGCGGTTTGGCTTTCCAACCCATTGCTTCTTCGCCTCGGCAAGTTGAGTTACGGCCTCTATTTGTGGCACTTCCTTGTAAATACGCTCCTATTGAGAAAGCAGTTTCACCCCGTCTTTTTCATGAAGGGGGGGATGTTGCTGGAGATGTATCTGATCGTCTATATTCTTGTTGCCGGGTTGGTGTCCTACCTCCTTGCACTGATTTCGTGGAAGTTTTTCGAGGAACCAATCCTCAGGTTGAAGCGTCATTTTACATCGATAAAACAGAAGGATGTGTAGGGCGTCACAAAAGAAGAAGCGTGGGATGCCCGATTGGCGCCCCACGCTTCGTTGCTGCATTGAATTCAGGCGTACGCTTTACCTGATCTGGTTTCCTTCCGCGTCGTAAACCTTCGCGGTAAAGTTCTTCGCACCGGTGGGGACGTCGTTCAGTGTCAATACAAGGCGCCCATTCCGCCGCGTGGTGGTCTCGCCGACCTGGTTACCATCGAGGAAAATCTCGGCGCGACGGCCTTCGTGTGTATAAACCTCGACCTCGGCGGTGCCATTGATCACGGGCTTGAAGTCATTCACAA
>JAFIGB010000491.1 GCA_020831705.1 Candidatus Sumerlaeia bacterium
TAGTCCCCTTCCCTCCTCACAACAAATCCCGCATAAATCCCCGGTTCCCGGCATAAATCCAGCCGGAAACCGGGGATGGTCTTGCGAGGACGGATACATTCATCTGACTGATTTCAGTACCCAGGTTACTCACCTCGACAACAAAAGGTACCAACTCACCTGGTCGAAGTTTACCAAGGTTATATGGGAAGCGGATACTAGTGTCAAAGAGGGCCAGATCAACTCCCTCGGGAGGGTATAATTCCTCCAGCTCTGTATATCGATACGTATTCTGGGTGGCGTACGTTGCGCCGTCACTACCTCCAGCGCCACGTCCTACTCCCAGCTTTATACCTGATGAAATGATGCTCAGCGGAACATTATCCGGGTTCCAGAACTCCAGGTGTCTTTCCTCATCACTTCGAACATGAAGCTTCAGGGTGATATACTTGTAACGTGAATCACCCCAACGAACCTCTCTCCACCCCGGGGCCTCAAGAACACGAAAAATCTTATTCCCATGAAACCATACATCGCTTGGCATATCCTGAAGACCATAATCATACATCAACATGTCGTTGTTCGTATAATCAGCCGCTTCCTCATCAGAAAGCGGCTCGTACCTACGTGGATATTTAACAACAGAATGATCTTCTCGGTCGGCTGACACCAATCGGTGAATCGGCTCATGCTTCCGCTTATAGGAGATACTGGGGATATCGTATCCAGCGGAACTATTCTCATCGTATGCAATCATGATAGTGACAAAGTGGATTGGGAGACTATTCTGATTGCTCGTGTGTTCCAGATTACCCGCATTTGACTTCATGAACCCATCACCTGGAAGTGAAACGGGGATTACTGTATCTATGTTGTATGCGCGCCTGGGAATAATCGATACGAACTCCGCATTCCCGGGCGTCTTTGTGCCAATTGTATACTCCGGATCAAAAGGAGTATAGAGGTGATCGAATTCATTAGTGCTGTGCGAATGTGTATAGTGACATGTCAAACAGGATGTATCGAATATTGGAGTGCGATTCATCCTGGAGATGAAGTACTGTGTGACTTGAACCGGTCGATCCGACCCAATGTGACGCAAGTCATTGCCATCTATCTCATGGCGCTGGACATACTTGAACTCAGGTTGAGCGGAGGTTGTACCTGGTACAACCTCTCGCAACCGATCAGAATATTTGGACTTAAGAACAGGAACATCGTCGGAAAATTGCAGAAACGGGTTCAAGGGTGTGATTTCCAGATACTGCCCATCATTTAATGAGAATACCTTCTCGTTCTGATTTAGCCGGACTTCAGTCGCACCCCCGTCAGTTGCCGTTGGGATTACCCTAAAGAATGAATTCGAATACCGCTTGCCAAATCCATAAACATGGTCAAGTCCATGGGGAGCTGGGGGCACGAGAAAGTCAGTCCCACGGACACCAGAAGGATGCATTGTTATGAACGCATGCGAACTTCCCCTGCTCGCGATTGACGGAAGCGCACCGTTCAGCCCACCTGTCACCATGACAGGTTTATTCGCAACAATACTCACACCGGTGGGATCTTGATAGATTGAGTCCCAATCAGATTCAGCATCCGAGTACGGTGCCCAGACATAAGTCTGCCCCCTGTTCAATTCAAAGGTGTATGAATTACCGCCTTCTGTATATTCACCAATAAAATCTTCCTCGGGGGGAACACCCAGCATATTCTGCACCACCGTTACTTCTGTGCCATCAAACACACTCGATATCATAAAGTATTGGAACTTCAGTTGTCTTTTAGGAAAATAATCCGTGGCAGGTGCAAAACTCCTCAGATAGGAGAGGGAACCGACGTAATCCATCTGGGCAGGATAGTGGGTGGTAACTGTGTAGGTGGTATCCAACTGTTCCATGGGAACTATCAGGTCGGATGCTCCAAGGTGTTGTGCAAAGTGACTGTTTTTTTGAGTCACATTATTTAACGTTATGGATACAGCACCCCATTCCTCAACACCTGATAGGGACTCGGAAACAATAAAAAGCGAACGCCCCCAAAGCTCCTGAGAGTGAGGAATTCCGGCACTCAGCCCTGGCCATGATTGCTGTCCCGCCAATGAGTATGCTGTCGAAGTAAACTCATGATATCTATAGTCAGGATCACGACTGGCAAGCTCATGTGAAGGGGGGACCACCCAATCCAATGACTCACCGGCCTCCAAAGTCAGAACATCCAATTCCACTTCACGAGGGATCCTTTGAAAACCGGGGAAACCATGACTAGGGTACTTGGAGAATATGCGAATTCGAACAGGGCTATATTCGCCGAACTTTCGATGAGACCTGAACGTCAAGGAGTAATTACTAGCGTCCCAAATCTCCTCCTCCCCAATTATTTGGTGGTTTTCGTCCTGAAGTGCCTTCCTTGTAGGATCTGTATAGCCCAAAGGTATGGGAACGATGAATTCATTCCCTGCAGGTGTATAGCTTGGACTGAATGGATGGATAATTTCATTATTTGACTCCACCAGCTCCTCAACTATTCCAAACGGGTTGCCTTCAAGGTAGTCGATCTTGGCGCGAAAGTGCTTCGGGCGTTCCCCCGGGGGTATCTGCATCGACCCATAGGGCGGGAAAAATGATCCGCCTCCCACGCCCGCCATAATCGGGGAGCCATAGCCACCCGTTGCTGATTTTACCTGCAATTGCGCCCCATCCTTCAATTCTTCAAATAAAACTGGAATAATGCGACGAATTTTCTCTCCAGACTCCAATTCGACTTCGAAAAGCATATCGAAGTCAGAAAACGTAAGATCCTGGTTATGGGCGTTCTCAATCTTTGCGACGAGCCGGAAGTCATGGTTCATGAATGAGTCAAACTGATGAAACTCGATACGGTTCCATCTGCTTCGATACATGCTCCGGGAAAAAACCTCCAAATGGAACGCCGGTTTATTTTCGACTGAAACGAATCGCAGGTCAGCCAAATTATCCTGATTCAATTGTACTGTATTGGACTCAATTGAAAGGGTCAGATCAGTAATACTATCATCTGGATCTATTTCAACGATCGCAGTAAATACGTTGCGTGAGGCCGCAACAAACCCACTTTGCCCAGTGTCGATTTCAGCCAGATCAATATCTTCAAAGATATACAATTGCGTGCCATCAGTATCTACCTCTCCCGCCAATCCTTCCGCACTCCATGCCGATGATCCTGACCGTAGGGTCAAAATGGAGTTCTCATCGATGTCTCCATCAAATGCAACTTTTATAGTAACAATTCTCTCGGGAACAAAACGAACGTCTGGGTAGCGATCGGTATCAATATTGATTGTTTCGCCACCGCTCTTCACATAGCGAATCTCCGGGGCACTGATCGTTCCATTCAGATCTGCTCCGCATGAACTACTGGCTACTCGGCCATTCTGACCTACCAAGTGCAGTTCGTAACGATAGTCCCC
>JAFIGB010000114.1 GCA_020831705.1 Candidatus Sumerlaeia bacterium
GGGCGACGGGGGCGAAGTGTTCCTCCCGCATGAGGCCGGACTGAATCAGCTCGGGGGAAAAGGTCTGGCGGGGGCAAAACGGGCACTTGATGTTGCAAACCTTCGAGACCGCGATGTCGTAATGGGTCGGGCGTGCGTAGGTCTTCTCACTCAGCCAGGTGGAATCCAGCAGGGCGAGCACATCATTGATGGCGCGGGGGTGATCGAGGGGGAGCGATTCGGTCATGCAGCCTTTATTCGTGGAGGACTTTTGGCGGATGACTGCCACCAACCGGATCCCGGCAGGTTGAATGGAGGCAATCCAAGGGCCAACCCGAAGGATGGAAGCAGACCCATCCCCCGACGGCAACCCCCATGTGACGGGCGGCATGGGATGTGACATGGGCGATCCGTTGCATCATCAATCAACTTAAGTTCGATGACCTGATTATTGCGGAATCCGCCTTGCGCACCGAGGGCATATCTGGCCGATGGGGGATGGTTCCCATGGGACTTAACTAACGTCGAAAGGGCTCAGCGTTCATGAAACCGGTGATCAAAGTTCAAACACTCCAACTCAGGTATCCCTTTGGCATCGCCCGGGGGGTGTCGAACGAGGCCCATACGGTACTTTTTCGCCTGGGTGACCTCGGGCAGGGCGAAGCGGCACCGGTGCGTTACAAGAACCAGTCCTGCGAGGGAGCCATCCCCGTCCTTGAGAAAATGGCCGAGGGGGTCGACGAATCAAACATTGATGATATCGAGTTCCATGAGCGGCGTGCCCTGGAAATTGCTCCGGATCATTCGTCCGCACGCAACGCCTTCAACAATGCCCTTTGGGATGCCCGGGGGCGTCGCGCTGGAAAGCCTGTCTATGAACTGGTTGGCCCCGGTCGCCCCACGCTGGAAACGACCTACACGGTTTCGCTCGCCGACAATGACAAGATGGAGGAGCGCGCCCGCGAGGCAGGCCATCTTCCCCTCCTCAAGGTCAAGCTCGGCCGCGATGGGGAAACCGATCTCGATGCCATGAAACGCATTCGGGCCGTGGCTCCCAAGGCCACCCTGCGTATCGACGCCAATGCCGGTTGGTCCCTGGAAACCGTCCTTTGGATCGCCCCCCGTCTTGCGGAGCTGGGGGTTGAATTCCTCGAACAACCCCTCGCCATTGGAAATCTGGAGGACCTCAAGACCCTCCACGAGAAGTCCCCCCTTCCCATTGTTGCCGACGAGGATGCCCAGGACATGACCTCCCTTCCCGCCCTGAAGGGCCGTGTTTCGGGGATCAATATCAAGCTGACCAAGTGCGGCGGCATCAGCGAGGCGCTGCGCATGATTGAGTTTGCCCGGGCTGAAGGATGGCAGGTCATGTTCGGCTGCATGCTCGAAACCCGCCTTGGATTGGGGGCCGCCGCCCATCTTGGAGCGTTGGCCGACTGTATGGACCTTGACGCACACATGCTCACGACCAACGATCCGTTCCCGCCGGGAAGTCTTCGGGAGTTCGATCCCGCCCTCCCCCTTTCCGACCAACCGGGCCTTGGGCTTCCCCTTTTTCAGGAAGACTGATTCCCACCCACTTTTGCCGAAGGATTGACAACTCGGATGACTACCCACCATCTCGCCATTGAGAAAAAACGCATCGTTCACCTCGCGGAGGGAAAGTTCAACCTGCGCACCTCCAAGATGACCACCGGGGTCATCCGCTACGGATACCATGATTCGGTGGCGGTGATCGACTCCACCAAGATTGGCAAAACCGCCGAGGATGTTCTCGGCTTTGGTGGCGACGTCCCCGTGGTCGGATCCCTCGCCGAGGCAATGAAGTTCGAACCGGAAGCCCTGCTCATCGGCATCACCCCCCCCGGCGGCCGCCTCCCGGAAGACATGCGCACCGTCATTATCGAGGCCATCGCCCTCGGGCTGGATGTGTATGCCGGGCTCCACGACTTTCTCAACGAGGACGAGGAGATTGCCTCCGCAGCGAAGGACCAGGGCGTGATGCTTTGGGACCTGCGCAAGCCCCCCCGCTCGATGCCCGTCGGTGGCGGCCTGACCCGTTGGTCGAAAAGTTATATCTCCCTCATGGTGGGAAGTGATGCCGCCATTGGGAAGATGACCGTCGCCCTGGAGATTCACAACAAGGCCCGCGAGCGCGGCATCAACAGCGAATTCGTCGCCACCGGCCAGTGTGGTATTGCCATCGCAGGGTGGGGTTCCCCCATCGATGCCATTCCCGGGGACTTCATGGCGGGTGTTGTTGAGCGCGACGTGCTTTCCTGTGACGGGGCGGACATGATTCTCGTCGAGGGACAGGGCTCGCTCTATCACCCCGGCTTCAGCAGCGTCACCCTTGGCCTCATTCACGGTGCCTGCCCCCACTCCCTGATCCTCTGTCACCAATCCTCGCGGACTGAAATCTCCAATATTCGCGACCGTCCCATTCCCCCCCTCAACGAGGTCGCCGATCATTACCTCGCATTTGTCCACTCCTTCCGCCCCGAGTGCCGTGTTGTGGGTGTGTCCCTCAATACAAGCGGCACCTCCAATGAGGAGGCACGCGCCGCCGTGGAGGAAGCCGAGGCCCTCCTTGGGGTTCCCGCAACGGATCCCATTCGCTTCGGACCGGACAAGCTTGTCGATGCCCTGGAAAACCATCGCCGCGAGTTGGGCATGTAGCCTCCACCACTTTTCACACGAGTAGAAATAAATACGCCCCGAACCGGACTCCATCGGTTCGGGGCGTATGTCTATCACGGTGGGGATCCCGTCAGGGACCAAATCGAACAATGTCTCCCTGGCTTACGGTGCCGTTGGTCGGGTCGTAGAAAATAACGCCGTGATCATCGGAACCATCGGGTCCGTGGGACCAGAATGTCCACTGGATGCCCTCGCCATCCCTTCCCGTTGCCCGGAAGTAATGGCTGGATCCGGACGGGCCGGAGAAGTTCCGCCCCATGTACGGTCCTGCATGATTGTACATATAGTAATACGTCGCCGGCATGACACTGTCTCCGGGTTTGGAGCTCTCGTCGTGGAAGATATCCACGGGCACCGTTGTTATGTAGGCAATTGGGGTTGTCAGTCGAAACGGCACAAAGAGATGGGGCCGCCCCGATGGTGGCACATGGTCGTTGGGGTTGCCGTAAAACGGATACCTGTTGTGATCCACATGGTATGCTTCAAGGGCGACCTGTACGTGGCTCATTTCCGCAATCACGCGGGATACTTTCGAGCGGGATTGAGCCTCCAGAAAATTCGGCAGCGCAATCGCCGCCAGGATGGCAACAATCGCCACCACAATCAGCAATTCGACAAGGGTAAAGGCATGCATTTTCACACGCATGGTGATACAATCCTTTCAAGGGGAAGGGATGGACGGGTTTGTCTATAAAGGATGTATTTGAAAGGAATTGTCAGGCAAGCTGTGGGGGAGGTGTGGAGGGGGGGACGATATA
>JAFIGB010000118.1 GCA_020831705.1 Candidatus Sumerlaeia bacterium
CGATGCGGCGGAAATCCCCTTGGACAGGATATTGACATTGCTCATCGAGCCACTCAGGCCACCCGCCTGAAAGCTCCCTCCCGTGACATGGGGCAATGCGCTGGAAATTTCAAAGTTCTCCAGGGTGATAGACACCGAACCCGCCGACCCGGTCAGGCTGTCAGCGGTGAAAATGGAGGAGTTGATGACCGTCCCTGTTGCCTCGAATTTGATCTTTCCCAACTCGATGGTGCCATCGTCGAGGGAGACGCCGCTCCCCGTGATGGACATATTTTCCACCGCGGCACTTTCCTGACCATAGGAAAGCATTCCCGATACAGTAACACCATCGCTTGTGATGACGATCTCGGAAAGGTCGCCATCAATCTCCCCGAAATTGAGGCGACTTGCCAGCGAGGACAAACCGCTGAATCGCCCCGTATCGATTTCCACCTCGAAGGGACCTTCGACCAGTTCCAGATCCCCCAATCCGGGAACATTGAGGACGGAAATTTTCCCGTTACCGGAAATACTCGATGCCGAGGCGGTCACATCCCCCTCCAGAGCAACCCGGCTATTTACCGTCACATTTCCGCGCAGGACCTGGGTGCCCTCGCTTTCGGTAATGATCTCGTCCGCTTCCAGATGAAGCACACCCAGTTGGATCGTTTCCCGGGTTTTGGCCTGCGATTCCGCAAAAATTGAAGCCGGGGCGAAAGTTAAATGGCTCATAATGAGGGCAACACACATGGCTACCCATGGGCGCGGAGGGAGGAAAGAGAGCATGGGAGGACATGACACTCCATGTTAATTTCAGAATCCATATTCTTGCGAGGGAAGAGCATGGCAAGCGAAAATAAATTCCTGCAATACTAACGATATAAGGATATCAA
This sequence comes from Candidatus Sumerlaeia bacterium, assembly GCA_020831705.1. Taxonomy (GTDB): domain Bacteria; phylum Sumerlaeota; class Sumerlaeia; order SLMS01; family SLMS01; genus JAFIGB01. Next base: position 873 of record JAFIGB010000118.1, read on the forward strand.
TGGCGTTGGGGCACTGTCATTTTTGACGAAGTTTCACCGGAAACTATTATGGCGATTGCGCTTATCCCCCAGAACAGGAAGCCTTGTCCAAGCGAGGTGATACCATGTCTATTCGAAATTTTTTTCTCATTATTTTGTGCCTTGGTTCCATTCATTCCTTTGCCCAGGCTGGAAATGAAGGCAATGGCGAGCAGGGAATTCAGGACCAAACTGCGTCCGTCGAAACTTCGCCGGGGGCGATGAACCACGACCCAACCCCAACGGATCTCGATGGGTTCCTCCAGACCGGGATGATTCGCGAGGGGCTGGCCCATTTTGCCAACTCGACGGACAACGCGGGGCGGTTCTCCCTCGCTTTCCTTCAGGTCGCTGATGGAGTGCAGCGCTTCAGCGGCGGAATGAATCAGCTGGGCTTCCGCCAGGATCTCGATCGGAGCTTCCAAGGCCTTCCGTTCTTTCGCATCGTCGGGCCGGGTGGTCTAACCGGTGGCGGGGAAACGGCCACACCGGAGAAAATCGCCGCCCTTTTTTCCGACCTCCGGGGAGCATTCCAGCTGGCCAATGAGACTGTTTCCGCCGTGGACGATGAGGAGTTCAAGGTGGAGGTGAATCTTGGGAAGATCCGCCTCGACCTCACAGGGGATGGAAACCCCGGCGAACCGCTCATGGACGTTCTTGCGGCAACGATGGGAATGATGCCCCAGGGGGATGAGGAAGTCATCATCCGCTTTGACAGCGGCGATGCTGCGTGGCTTCAGGGCTATACACATGTACTGACGGGAATGCTGGAGGTACTGCTCGCCTACGACTGGCAACCTGTTTGGGATCAGGCGGCCCACATGATCTTTGAAAATCCCGAACCCGCCCCGGCAGTTGCCGCCTTCGATCCAACACCGGCCGACTTCGGCATGGACACGGGTCTGATAGCCGACCTCATTGCAACGATCCACGCCATCAATCTCGAAGTGAGCGATCCCGAGGGGCTGGCCCGCGCCCGCGATTCCTTCCTCGGCATGGTCGCCAGCAGCCGCCTGTCCTGGGAGCGCATTCTTGCCGAGACTGACAATGATCACGAGTGGGTTCCTTCACCCACACAAACCGGCCCCCTGGGGGCAACCATCACCCAGGAAGAAATCGACGGCTGGATGGACGTCCTGGACGAATTGGAAGCGGTCCTGACCGGGGAAAAGTTGATGCCCCACTGGCGCCTTTCACCGGGCCAGGGAATCAACGTCGATAAATTGGTCACCGATCCCCCCCGACTCGACCTGATCATGCTCCTCCAGGGAAGCGCCATCGCCCCCTATATTGAAAGCGGCGACGTAAGCGACATGGACACCTGGGAAGCCCTCACCGGCCCCTTCGGCGGTAACTTCGCGGGGTTTGCCATCTGGGTGAATTAGAAGTCACTTTTGTAAGTACATGTTAACCACTACAAATCCATCCCCATACCGGGTCGGAGGCGGTATCCGTTGACCCCTGTGGGGATCAATGTTCATTAGTTTCCTGTAAGCTTTCCAAGGCTCGACCCCACCCAGGACCAGATTTTCCCCAATGGAATCAAGGCAGTGCCCAGCCTGTTTCAGTAAGGTCACCGGTAATGGTGAGGTAATATGCGGTGTCTGCGGTTTCGACCTCAGCGCACTTCCCGAACATGTCCCCGGGCCTGCGGTACCATTGGTGGCACCCGGAGAGGTGGTGGGGAAACAGGAGGAAGTGGAGGAGTTGCTGGAGGCGTTCCACTCCCAATTCATCGATCGTAACCTCAATATTCCCAAGGGTTGGGCGGAACGGCTGGAGCGATTGGCGCTGGAGGCGGAGCCAAGCCGGCGCTACGCGACGATCATCTTTGTCGACCTTGTCGGCTATACACGTCTCAGCCAGGTACTGGAGGAAACCAGCCTGCTGGCCATGAGGGAGTGGTTCAATGCGCTTTGCACTGCGGAAGTGGAGCGTTTCGGGGGATTCCTGATCCAGTTTCTCGGCGATGGGGCCTTCGCGGCATTCGGCGCACCGTGGGCATTTGAGAGGGATTGCGAGGCGGCCGTTCGTTGTCTCCTATCCATCCGCGACAAGGTTCTGGAGAAGGGCGATTTCGACGGTGAAGAACTGGCCATCCGGGGCAGTGCTGTCAGTGGAGTCATCAATGTCGGCGTGATTCATGAGGGGGGCCACGCCCGCCCTGACATGATTGGCAACCCGGTTAATCTCGCCGCTCACATGCAGGCCCATGCCGATGTCTTCGACATTACGATTCCGAAGTCGATGGTGGAACTGATTGCACCGGCATTCGCTCTGGAGAAACGACCGCCCTTCATCCCAAAGAACCAGACGGATCTGGTTTATCCGTTTGCCGTATTGGCGGCTACAGATGGCGAGGTGCAGCGTCGCCGAAATGATCTGGCCTTTGTTGGACGATCGGAGGAACTGGAGGCATTCCGCAAGGCCACCGGTGATTTACGGCAATCGGGTAAATACTTTGTCATTCGCGGCGAGGCGGGAATTGGCAAAACCAGATTTGCCCGCCATGCCCTCTCTGAGTGCCTCCCCCCCGGCCGAGCCTTCCATTCGTACCTCGAACCCCACCACCGCCATTCTGTACTTATGCCGTTTCTCCAACTTTGTGAATGGCTGGCCGAATCGGATTCATCATCGACATTGGTTTTACGGCAGCTCCGCGAACGCTTCCCCGACATGGAACCCACGCAGGCCGCAGCAATCGGGGTCCTGTATTACGATACAGATTCCCTCAATTCACTTTCCCACCTGCCACCCAAACAGTTGGGCGACCTGGTTCAGGCAACACTTCTGGACCTCATTCGCCGGGCCGCTGCCGAGGAACCAATGGCCCTCCTTTTTGATGACCTACAGTGGTGCGATGGTTTTTCCCTGCGAACGATGATGAAACTGGCGGCGGAGGTTCCCCCGGGTCTGTTGCTGGTGCTTATCCAAAGACCGGAGAACCTTGAGCTACCGCTGGGACAACTCGTCGACGATGGTCTGTGTATAGACATTGGCCCGCTGGATGATGCGGACCAGGTGCGCCTGCTGGAAAGCCTGTCGGGGGCCCACCTTCTGAACCCGCTGGATCGCGAGCGCCTCCTCCAGGACTCCGGTGGCATTCCCCTCTACCTTATTGAAACCACAATGCTCGCCACGGAAAAGATGGGCTCGGGACAGGACGCCGACCAGTTGGTGGCCGAGTTGGTGGAGGCACGCACCCTGGACCAGTATCAGCGGATCGTGGAGATCTTTCAGGCGCGTATAGACTGGTTGGGGGAACGGGAACGCCTCACCCTGCAATGCGGCGCCATTTTGGGGCGAAGCTTCCGGGAGAAGGTCCTGTCAGGGGTTGATGAAATTCGCGACAACCTGATGGAGTACCTCGCCTTTCTCAAGGGAGCACGTTTTCTTGAGGAGGAGCCCCTTCCAAGCGATCGCCAATTGACCTTCACACCACCGCTCCTCCGTGACATCTCGTACCAGATGATCGCAACGAACCAGCGCAAGGCGCTCCATCGCCGGTTTGCCGGTTTGATCATCAGTAAATTTGGGGATGAGGCGCATCGCTTTGCCACCGACCTGGCCCACCACTGGCTCCGCGCCGGAGAATATGCCTCGGCAATTCCATGGGTTCGCATGGCGTGTCAAAACTCGCTCCGATATGGTGAACCCCAGCAGGCCTACACCGTGGCACGCGATGCCCTGGTAATGGCACCCGCGAGAACCGGCGACCCCCTTGCCGCCACGCGGACAATGCTCCTCCATGAACAGGCCGCCATCGCAGCCCACCAACTCGGGGATCCCGCCAAGGCCCTGGAGCACATCGGGGAATGGGAGACCATCGCCGAGGGCGCCGGAAATCAGGTGGGTCTGTTCAATGCCATGTATAGACGCACCCAGGTGCTCCTGGACACCGCGGATCTCTCCCTTGCCGCTGAAATCCTCTCAAGGATCACCCCAGCCACCGAGGCACAACAATCCCGGAGGGAGGAGCTGCGGGCAAAGCTGGCCATACGCAGGGGCGACCTGAACGAGGCCCTGGCCATTTTCACCTCCGCCGCGGAGAACGCCAGGGCGGGAAGCCCCGGGTTGGTCGCCGACAACTGGAACAATGCCGCCCTTTGCCTCCAGCGCATGGGACGAAATGGCGAGGCCCGCGATGCCTTCCACCGCGCCGCAGCTGCCTTTGACCGGTTCGGCAATCCCTTCGGCCAGTGTCTCGTGCTCAATAACCTTGGAATCCTCCACCAGAATCTTGGGGAACTCCCCGCAGCAATGGATGTCTATACAAAAGCACTCGGCCTTGCCCGGCGGAGCGGATACGTCCACGGCCTTTCCGCGCTGGAGGCCAATATATCCCTTCTTCACCTCCTGGAGGATCGCCCCATCCAGGCCATTGACCATGCGGCACGCGCTCTTCATTTCGCCCGCCTCATCCGCCATCGGGAATCGGAGGTCGTCGCCCTCATCAACCTCGCCCTGGGCCGAAGCGCGGGCGGCGGCCACATTGAGGCCATTGAACTTCTCGGAGAGGCCATCACCATCGCCTCGACCCACGGATATACACCTCTCGCCACGGAGGGACTCGTTGAGAAGGCCGTCGTCCTGAAAATTATGGGGCGCGACGAGGAAGCGAAAATAATCATCGCCTCCCTTCCGGAAGACCTCCCTCCCGACCTGGACGCCCTCGTCCGCATTGTCCGCAACAACATGAATATCAACGGCGACCTTGCCGTTGGTCGAAAAATCTCATTCGTCACTTTCAGAAGGCTGGAACAATATGCGAAATAGTCCCCACAACATCATGTCGCGACTCTATTTTCTGCTCCTCACACTCGCACTCTCAGCAAGCCTCCCGGCGAGACAACCGCTGCAACAGTTCGGCCAGGGACTCGGCCCTTACGCTGCGGCTGTTGCACCGAATGAGCAAACCTATCTGACGGGGGGGGAACTTGGTGCCTTTTTGTGGGATGTTGAAACGGGTGAAAGGCTCCGTTCCTTCGTCGGTCACGAGGATCGGGTCACTGCTGTTGCCTACACACCGGACGGCTCTCGTGCTCTCACCGGAAGTCGTGATGGTATTGCGATGCTGTGGGAGCTGGGCACTGGCGACCTGCTTGGATCATTCGAGGGCCACACAGACTGGATCAACACGGTAGCCACTTCGCCCGACGGCTTATCCGTTCTTACGGGAAGTCGCGACACAACAGCCCGCCTTTGGGATATTGAAACGGGCGACCTCACTCGCACTTTCCAAGGGGCGACCAATATCAATGCTGTCGACTTCTCTCCTGATGGAAGCACGTTCGTCATGGCCAAGAACAACTGGGGGGTGTGGCTCTGGGATACGAACACGGGAAGGTTGATCAGAACATTTGAAAATCAGGGCTCAATCACCACAAACGCCGTCAAGTTTTCTCCCGACGGGCTGAGTTTATTGACAGGAAACTCTGACCACGTAGCCAGACTTTGGCGCGTATCAGATGGACTGCGAATTAGGGAACTGACACAACACTCAGACTCGGTTACGAAAGTAGACTTCTCGCCAAATGGACAAAAGCTAATTACTGGAAGTATGGATACGAGAGCAATCATATGGGATGTCACTACGACTGATTTTGCGATCATTCCTGAACTTAAAGCGGAACTGGTTCATGTGGCCATGCTTGAGATGAACAAAACATCCATGACCGTGTCCGCAGACTCAATGGTTCGATTTATTCCAAACTCGTGGGAAGAGCTTCGACCAATAAGTTTAAAAGGGCATGCTGACAGGGTAGTTTCCGTCGCATTTTCTCCTGATGGCCGTCAAGCGCTCACTGGATCGTTCGATTACAATGCCAAACTCTGGGATGTGGAAACCGGCGCTGAACTACTCACTTTCTCCGGACATACGCATCGAGTACAGTCCGTTGAATTTTCGCCCGATGGCAGCAGGGTACTCACTGGATCAAGCGACCAGAGTGCTAAACTCTGGGATGTGGAAACTGGTGAAGTCATTCGAAACTTCAACGGCCAGGGATCGGCAATGCGATCCATTGCCTTTTCACCCAATGGAACTCAAGCTGTCATCGGATCCGTCAATGGTCTCCTATTACTCTGGAATATGGAAACCGGTGAAATAATTCGGTCCATCGAAGGCCATCCAACATCAATACAGTCCGTTGCCTTTTCTTCTGATGGGAGCCGCGTGCTCTCGGGGGCAAGTGACTCCTTGGCCAAGCTCTGGGATGTGGAGACCGGCGCGGAAATCCGCACATTTTCCGGGCATACAGATTGGATTAATTCCGTAGTCTTTTGTCCCGATGGTAGTTGCATACTCACTGGTGGAAGTGATGCCAAAGCCAAGATCTGGGATGTGGCCACCGGATTCGTACTACAGACATTCAGTGGACACTCTAGCAGGGTTTACTCCGCAGTTTTCACTTCCGGTTATCATCGTATGCTCACTGGATCAATGGATAAAACTGCAAAGCTTTGGGATGTGGCGACAGGAGTAGAGATACGTGAATTTGTTGGTCATTCAGATGAAATACTTTCCACAGCCTATTCCCCAATCGGAAATCGGGTGCTCACCGGCTCTATCGATAAAACTGCACGGATATGGAAAGTAAAACCCGCCGTTGATATCCGTCATGAGTCCCATTCGGGGGCAATTACATCTCTTGGATACAGTTCAGATGGAACACGTCTATTTAACACATCCTCAACCACTCGCGCTGGACAATGGAATAGTATAACAGGGTCTCCTTCCTCTGGACTTGACCATAATCGCGATATCGTTTCAGTTATTGCCATCCCACCCTTACCATCAGCTATCTATGCCACAGGTTCCCAAGATCAATATATTTATCTTTGGAGTACAGTCGCGAACGAATACTTAAGTGTTTTGGATGGTCACGTAGGCCCGATAAATTCAATGGCATTCTCTCCGGATGGCACACAATTAATCTCTTCCGCAACTGGCGATGTTATCTCACGCATCTGGGATGTTGAAAGTGGCACAGTATTACGTCTACTACCATCACCAGAGGCTGTCAGCGCAGTTGCTTGGTCACGCGATAATACCTCAGTCTTGACGTCTAACGGGAACACAGGGCGAGTTTGGAACACAGGTATGGGCACCGTAGATATTCTTCTGGAGGGACATACTGATATCATCACATCCGTGGATTATGGGCCTGCGAATCTTGGGTTTGTCGTCACGAGTAGTCAGGATACCACTGCACGTATCTGGAATAAAAGTAATGGGGAGGTTCTCTTCACACTATCTGGACACGCAGATGCGATCAACGATGTGTCAGTGTCGCCCAATGGTGACCTGATCGCCACTGCGAGCATTGATGCATCCCTCCGCCTTTGGGACAGTAAAACCGGGCAACTTGTCGAGGCATTCAACAATCTCGGAGCGGCGGCATTGTCTGTCACATTTCATCCCACTAATCGAAAGGTGACGACTGGCCTGGCATCCGGCAAATCCCTCACATTTGAAATCCGCCCTCCACGCGCCATTATTGTTTCCGGGGGTGGGCCTTATCCGGGGAATGCCATTGCGCGGCAGACGCATGAGCTTGGCAAGTATGCGTATAGAACACTTCTTGCTCGGGGGTATACACCCGACAATGTCATGTATCTCGATGCCTTTCCCGAGGGGCATGTTTTTTCGGCGGGAGGGGATCCGGTTTCCTGGGATATTTCCGGCAATGGAGTCCCTGATATAGACGGACCCGCCACGCGTACAGCCTTTGAGGAGGCGCTTACCGGGGAGTTTGCCACGGAGGCGGGGCGGCTTTTGGTGCTTATGATTGACCATGGCTATCGCACCGCCGATGTCATGGCCTTTCGCATGAATCCCGAGGAGGCCGTTACCACCACGGAGGTCAATCATTGGCTAGACACGCTTCAGAACACGGCTCCGGTTGATGTGACACTTGTCGTGGATTGTTGCTACTCCGGTCAGTTCGTCACCGATTGCCGAAAGACGGATGCCATTCCCTCCGAACGCCAGCGTATTGTCATCGCCTCGACGACGGAGACGAACGAGGCCGTGTTTCTTCCCGCGCCCGATCTGACATCGTTTATGCACACATTTTTGGGGTCGGCCTATATGGGCAACTCCATGGGCGAGGCCTTTCGCTCCGGTGCACGGTTCTTTTCCGCCTTTCCCGTCGCTG
>JAFIGB010000123.1 GCA_020831705.1 Candidatus Sumerlaeia bacterium
GGTGTGGGGGTTGGCGTGGGTGTTGCCGCCAACGGGGTGCCTGTTTGAATCAAGAGGCCATCGTAATGGGCGTGGTTATAGGGACCACCAGCAGGTGAACCAAGGGCAATCCACTCCCCCCAACCCGACAGGGTTGTATAAGTATCGGTGAAGAAGGGGGTTTCATCTTCATTGTGATAAAAACTGATATCCCCGTCATCCATTACGATAGTGAATTTTTGCCAACCAACTGTGCGAGGCAGAGTCGTATTCGACCAATTTGTCGACGAACCACCCATTACTCGTACAGCATAATGGGTTGGGGTTCCAGGGTTTGTGTGATAGGCACCGACATACATGTAATTTGTATTGTTAATGCCAAAGTGAAGACCTGTGCGGCCATTCAATCCAGCGGTGTAGCTGGGGTGGTCGTCTGTATTAAACCCGGCACCATTTCCATCGTAGAGCCAATAGGAGGCTCTGATCGGTTCAGTAGATGAATCAAGACCTGAAGCTAATGCTCTCGTCATCCGCTGGTTGCTTGCATCAATCCCGTAGTGGGCGATGGATTGGTCACCAATTTGGGAATTTGTGTCGACAAGGCCGGGCAGAACAACTGCTGCCCACCCGCCTGCCGCGACTTCTGTGTTGTTGTCATACGCCTCAAAGTCATCCTCAAATACAGTCGTCAATTGGGCGTTTGCAAACCCGCCTGCTGTGAGCAGAGCTGCAGCTGCGATTCCAAGTGAGACTCTTCATACACTTGAAATGTGATTTCATTCCTTCTTCCTTTCCTTCGCTATGAGTGTTGTTTCGCACTAAATTTGATGGGTGATGGCCCGATTTCTCAAGGCCAACGTCACAATGCTGTCAGAAACTCCTTTCTCCCCTTATTGAGGGGACACTCTGATGATCAATTCTGATGGGCACCCAATCGGGCGACCCCTGAAAACCATCGCATTTGCCCGTCCCCTGCATCCCCATTGACCGGCCACCCTCTTCGAGAAGTGGGGCCATTGAGAGCCGAGTCCGTAGCTTCTTGAAGGAAGCGACGGATTTTCCGAACCGTCAAGGGGTAAGGAGCTTTTTGAAGCTTTGCCGGGGGGTCACAATTAAAGTAAAATAGACGCGAACTGTATTCCTGCAAGCGGTTTAGTGAGCGATTTTGCCAAAATGAAGCCCCCAATACACTCCAATCAGGAGGAGTACAGGCCCGGGAATTGATGGTTGATGGGGGGGACGGATCACCACATGGGGGCTGAATGCCAACATCAATAAAATCAATTGTTTGAAGGTCGGGCCCTCTCTGTTTTCTCAACTATTGTTGGGAACATGGTGTAAGTTTGCATTATGTAAAGGAAGCAAGCGTTGTACCATGGCGAAAAATGGGGCACTGAACTTTACCCCAAATGTTGAGCTTCGATGAGCCCATGGCCATCAAAACGGGAATTCTTCTGATGATCCATCCTGCCTGGTGGTTTCCTGCACGGGGGACGGCTGGCAAGAACTGGACTTGTCCCGCACCGGGGAATGTGGCTCGACTCCCGTGATTCTCCGGATGCCCCACTTGGTCCCGCGGAGAATCAGATTACCTGCCAGGAGGCAATCATGCAGCACCATGGCGCATCCCCGGTCGTCCCGGGAAGGTTCATCGGATTTGGTTCCATCCTGATTGCATTGGGATTGCTCGCGGGGTGTGGAAACTCCGAGGAGGTTGTCTATCACACGCCACCGGTGGTTGAGCGGGAGGCTGCCCGTCCATTGCAGGAGCGGATCCGCCCGGCGGCGGTGACGGAGGATACCCTGAATGACTGGTATTTTCAACTCATTGTGGTCCCCGCGGATTTCCCCCAGGTTTGCCGTCCCGAGGGGGAGTGGCGTCCCACGGCGGCGTTTCATCGAAACTTTGAGGCGCATTTTGCCCGCATGATTCTGGAGGAACTGGAGGAGGACGATTTGGACGGTCTCGCAGAGGCCATGGATCAGGCGCGGGAGCGGGTGGGGGAGTTCCTCTACCTGAAGTCGCTGGAACAGGGCGTGGAGGTCACGGAGGGGGAGGTGCGTGCGGCCTTCGAGGAGAGCCGCGACCGGTTCTCCCGCCCCGAAACGGCGATCTTTGATTTTTTCTTCCTGGGTGAGGGCGAGAGCGATGTCGTCGGCCCGGTGGTGGACACTCCGCCCGCGGATCTGGTTGCCCTGGAGGAGATGGCGAATGCGGGGGCGTCCATACAGGAGTTGCGGCGGGAGGCGGTGCTCCGGGGCATTGTCTATTCCGAGCAGCGGTCCCGTGCCCAGCGCGGCACCCTGCCGCCCATGCTGGAGGAGGCGATATTTTCCACGCCGGAAGGAGAGCACTCCGGTGTGCGAAGAACGGAGGCCGGCTGGCACCTGATTCTGATGCGTTCGATCCAGCCCGGCCAGGAACCGGACTTTGACCGGGCCTCGGAGGTCTTGAAGAGCCGACTGCAGCACCAGAAGGTGGAGGCGTTGCGCGGAAAAATTCGACAATTGGACATGGCAGGTGAGCCCGACGATGATGAGGCGCGGGAGAAGGCGTTCTTCCAGGAGCTATACACCGGAATGGAGGACCATGTGGATCGCTTGGAGGAGATGATGTACAACAACGAGGTTGTCCTTGCCTACCAGCGGCGTCTATCCAGCCAGGATTTTGATATCACCGAGGAGGATGTGCGCAAGGAATGGGAGGAGCATCGTGATGCCTTCACCCGGCGCGCCCATTATCATGTATTGGAGGCGCTGGTTCCGCTTCAGGATGAGGATGTCGACACGACCGATCCCGGGGCGGAGCAGGCAGCACGCGTGGAGCGGCGGCGCGAGATTATGCAGTGGTTGGAGATGCTCGCGGAGGAAGGCCGGGGATTTTTGGAGTTGGAACCCGGCGAGGCAGGCTTTCCCCTCCGTGTGGTGGACCGCGAATCCCACCCCCAGGGCCCCCGCGGTGCGATGCTGGATCTTGCGGTGGAGGATCTCGAGGTGGGTGCGTTTTCCATGCCCCTCCCGAGTCGGCAATTTTTCCATGTCTATCAACTCATCGGAAAGGAGGATCCCAGGCCGATGGAGTTCGAGGAGGCACGGCGTCAGGTGGAAACGGTCCTGAAGATCGAGAGAATGGAAACCGAGTATGGAAGGTTGGGTTGTCAGGCAATGGAGTTGGCGAAGGAGGCGGAGGACAGGTGATTGACCGCGAACTCACACGAAACCACGGGAATATTTGCCCGCGATAATATCCGGAGGCCACTGGGGTGTGTGGAGTTCGGATGGGCGTCATTCCAAGATGTTCAATCATTCCATCAATGAGTGATTTCAATGATATCGCATCA
>JAFIGB010000138.1 GCA_020831705.1 Candidatus Sumerlaeia bacterium
GTGTCGGCGTTGGCGTCGGTGTCGGCGTCGGTGTCGGTGTTGGTGTTGGAGTTGGAGTCGGCGTCGGCGTCGGCGTCGGTGTGGGCGTTGGTGGAGTAAGTTCAAAAAGAACCGTCAACTCGGTCGTTTCCTGGTCCAATATAGACACTGGCTCAACGTCCGGTGGTGTCCATCCCTCCACTTCACGCAACTCAATCTGGTATTCTCCAGCAGGCACCGGAGATTCCATCTCGCCGCTCTCCAGCCAAGGCTCGGTTCCGACACGGCGCCATTGGGCTCCGGCATCAACGGCTTCCTGGGGGGTGATGGTGACCTGCAGCTCTCCCCTGAGGCGGGTATCCATTGCAAAGTGATTGGAATAACCCTCCACCAAATGGGTCGCCTGGGCTTTGGCACCATCCGGTGTTTCTTGTACCGATGCGGCAAGGCGGAACCCGATGAAGAAGTTTCGAGCTGATGGGGGGAAGTAGGTGCGTGAGGCCGAGCGGATATTCCTGGCCAAGCCGTCCCAGCTGCCGCCCCGAAGCGCCCGGTTAAAGCCCTCAGACGGTCCCGTGGGATCGGTGACGTTGCCACCCGGGTGTGAATCCGCCCACCAGTCCTGGCAGTGCTCCCAGACATTGCCGTGTATGTCGTACAAGCCAAAGGCGTTGGGCAGTTTCCCGCCCACCGGCTTCGTACCGCCAGGGGAGTTGTTCCCGCAATACCACATGTACTGGCTGCGGAAGCCATCGTCCTCGCACCAATCCCCATTTGAGTTCGGGGCCTCCCATCCAGAATCTATCATGGAGTCCCCGAAAAAGAACCGTGTCGTCGTCCCGGCACGGGCGGCGTATTCCCATTCCGCCTCGGTCGGGAGACGCATAGTCACCGTTCCCTGTCCCGAGGAAGTGATGTGATTATTCAGCTCCGTAATAAACGACTGGGCGTCGTTCCAGGAAAGATAGTATGCTGGGTTGTCGGGACCAATGCCGTAGGTGGACGAGGGTCCTATACTCGGCCAGGAGTCCATCACCGCCTCCCACTGTGCCTGTGTCACCTGGTACTTACCCATGTAGAAATCTTGTGAAAGAGTCACATTGGTCTGCGGACCCTCATTACTTTCACGCCTGGGCTCATCGGGCGGCGAGCCCATGACAAAGGACCCCGCCGGAATGCGTACCATGACAAGTGGCACATCGCCGGGGAGGTTAATGGTGATTTCCTCGGCGGCCGGGGTTCCGCCGTCGACGGCCTCCCGCGTGATTGTCCGCGAGGCGATGGGGCTGTGTGTCCCCGCGGCATTCGTTGCGCGGACCTCAATCAGGTTTCCGCCAACTTGAAGAGGGCCTGCCATGAATGTCCAGGCGGAGTCGATGCTCTCAATGGGTGCCCACCCTTGACCATTCATACGCCACTCAACGGCTGACAATTCGCTTTCGGGGGCGGTTGCCATCCCGGACACGCCATAGGTGACTGTTGAATGAGGCACTGTCTCGTCTGATGATGGGGTGGTGATGGAGACAATGGGTGGGGGGGTGGTACCTAAGGCCAGCCGGAACCCGAAGTTGTAACTCCGAAGCGACGGGATGGTGATGAAGCGAAAGGCCGAGCGGGACTGCCTGGCGGTGCCTCCGAAGGTGCCGCCCCGTTGCACCCGCGCCGAGCCTGAAGATGCGCCCGTGGGATCGGTTACGCTTCCACCGGGATAGGGGCCGTACCAATCCTGGCACCACTCCCAAACATTGCCGTGCATGTCATACAGGCCAAAGGCGTTGGGCAGTTTCTGTCCCACGGGCTTGGTGCCATCGGGCGAGTTGTTCCCACAATACCACATGTGCTGAGTGCGGATGCCGTCATCCTCACAAAAGTCGCCGCTCATGACACCGATGAGCGAATCACCAAAGGAAAACCGCGTGGTTGTCCCCGCGCGGACGGCGTATTCCCGCTCCGCCTCCGTCGGCAACCGCATGGTCGCCAAGCCCTGACTCGTCGATGTGATATGATCATTGAGCGCCGTGATAAAGTCTTGGGTATCGTGCCAGGAAATCCAATATGCTGGATAGTTGGGTCCAATGCCCAAGTTGGATGAGGGTGAGTCCTCCGGCCAGGATCCCATTACAGCCAACCACTGAGCCTGCGTCACCGGGTATTTACCCATGTAGAAATCCTGTGTCAGTGCCACGTTGGTTTGGGGGCTTTCCCGATTCACCCATCCACGCTCATCGGGCGCCGAGCCCATGACAAACGACCCCGCCGGAATGCGCACCATGACCAACGGCACATCGCCGGGGAGGTTGATGGTGATTTCCTCGGCGCTCCATGTCATGATCTTGATCTGGGCGTTGGGCCAAACCACCTCGGGACGATTTTCTCTGGCGTCCCAGACAAGGGAATGGGTGCCCGTGGTGACTCCATCCCCAATGGACCCGGTGACAGAACTGACGGGATGCCAATTTTCTCCCCCATCGGGAGAGACCTGCATGACAACCGTCACCGGCTCCGTGGCACCGGAAAGGGTGTACTCCACATCGACAAGATCCGAACCATCCTGACGCTGGCTGGCAGTGACATTGGTGACCGAAACCTGGGCCAACAGCCCCATGGGCAACGCCAGCAGAACAAGGGCGGCGAGAAGGATACGAAAAGATTGGGGCATGGGAAGACCTCGGCAGTTTGAATGACCCCCATGTCCCCAATTTATAGCAGGAAAACAAGGCGCAGGGGTGTGAGGGGGAGTCATGATGTAATTCTCAATGATGTCTGGAAACCATAAAAAAATGCGAAGGGGTGTCTCATTTTTCAACCCCAACGGGCCAGGAAATTTGATCTCTCCAGAAACTGTTGGCCGTTCCCAGACTGGCATCAACCAAAAACAAGGGGCTCCCCCGGAGGCATTCCGAAAGCCCCCCAAAGCCAAATCCTGTCACTGTCCTAAGCCCTCGAAAACACCGCCATACTCCCTCACGCCGCCGGGTAGTCCCAGTGGTGAAGGGCCGCGGCTTTTTGGAGTTCGTCGGGGGAGTAGGGGGCGGCGCTGGAGGCTTGGGCGCAGTCCTTGAGTTGTTGCGCGGTGCTTGCCCCGGTGAGGACGGTGGAAATTCCTGGTTGGTCCAGGACCCAACGCATGGCGGCCATGGGCATGGTGGTGATGTCTTTGCGAACAAGAAAGTTCAGGCGCTCGACCTGGTCCACGCGCTCGATGATTTCCTCCCGTGTATAGCGCACGTTTAGATTGTCGGGACCGAAGGTGGTTTCGCGGGTTACCGTCCCCGAGAGAAAACCGTTGGCGAGACTTTCACGGGCAACAACCCCCACGCCCAGTTCGCCCATGGTGGCGATCAATTCCGAGGCCTCGCGGTTGAGGAGGCTCAGGACGACCTGAACCGCGCCGATGCGTCGTTGGCGGGCCCACTCCAGCGACATGGCGCAGGTGTCCTGAAACATGGATATGGAATGGGCCACGACACGGATTTTCCCCTCGTCCCTGAGGCGGTCGAGTTCCCCCCACACATCATCATGTATTTCCCCGGGACCAAAGGGGGAGTGGAAGAAGAGAACGTCGAGGCGGTCGGTTCCCAGGCGGCGGAGGCTTCCCTCCACGGATTCGCGGGCGCGTTGGGCGTGGAAGTTCGGTGCGCCGCCGTCGGTGCTGTATCGACCGAACTTGCTCATGACGACGACCTTGTCGCGTTCCGATCCCAGGGCACGCCCAAGAATTTCCTCCGCAATGCCATCCTTTTCCGCCGTTCCGTAAAGGGGTGCGGAGTCAAAGACGGTGACCCCCTGCTCAAGGGCGGCGTGGACGGTGCGGTGGGCTTCCTCTTCGGAAACCTGCCCATACACCTGGGAGGCGAAGGCCCATGTTCCCAGGGCAATTTCACTGACGGTAATGCCGGTTGTTCCAAGTTCTCTGTATTTCATGTGCCATTTGTTCCATTTGTGACTGGTTTGTGTTGTATTTCGATCATGTTCCCGCGCTGCGCGATGGATTAAGATCGTTTGAGAGCGAAGGGGGGCTCAAGGATGAATTTTGAGGGGTGATGGATGAAATAATTATTAAGGGGGTGAAGTGTGGAGGGGATCGGTGTTTGGTGGGGTGGACAATCCCCGGGATGACCGGTTCAGTCGAATATTCAATTGAGCCTCTTCCACTCCGGGCTTTATATTCCCCATTGTTGGTTTGTTTCAAGAGAAGGCAACGAGGTCGGTTTCATGGCCAAGAAGGCGTCCAAATCGAGTAGAGTCAAGGCTCTCCCCCCTGAGATGAGAGAGCACCTCCAGCAGGTATTGGATGTGCCGGAGGATGAGTTCGAGGCCTTTTTGGAGGTCGCGCGAGCCGAGATCGGCGCCATGTCCAAGCAGCGCTTGGCTTCGTTCTGCAAGTCAGTCGTGACCGAGAAGGCCCACGCTGAAGCATTGGCGAGTGTTCTGGGCAATGACGATCTTGACGCCGAGAAGATGGCGGAGTTCGTAGCGAATCTTCGGGGATGGAACGCGCTGGCCGGCAAGGAAGGGGGCGCTTTTAGCGAGGGAGATTTGGAGAAGTTGGTGGCCCGACTGGAGGCCTTGGTGCCGGACGGGGATTTTCCGTCGGTTGCGCTTTATG
>JAFIGB010000273.1 GCA_020831705.1 Candidatus Sumerlaeia bacterium
GCGACACAGCTGACGGCCCAGACGGTAGTCGCCGATTCGGCCACCACACTCACCTGCAGTCGCTATGGTTTCCTCGGTACCTCCGAGGCCTCGCCCCCCGATGGTGCTGTCTATCGCGTAGGCGAACCGGTCATCTTTGAACCGGACCCCGAATTTGCAACAGGCGAATTCTGCGCGATCGGCCCGCTTCCGGGACATGAGGGAGGGCGAATTACCACCATCAGCCGTTCCATTGATCAGGCTGGAGTTTCGGTAGTGATCGGCTTTGCTGATACTCATGAGGTGTTATACTTCAATGTCCCGGGAACAATAAGGATAGAACGTAGAGCGGGAGGCACATTACCAACTCCCCGCACGGGAAATAAAATTAACACCATTACCATTATAGACGACGGTCCCCGCCCCTTCCCCGGACCCGTCAGTGCACCGCCGGGGGAAAAGGTGCCGAGGATTGAGTGGGGGCTCTGGCTGGGAACCCCTCCTCAAATTGGTATTAAAAGTGTCATTACAAGAGATAACAGCTTCCAGAGAATTACGCCCATCTATATCAAAAATTCAGGTGATGCTGATCTCATTGTCAGTTCTATCTATCCGTGGATTTACGATACAGTCACTCTTGTCCGCCCCGTTGGTGTCACTTTCCCCTTCGTCGTTCGCCCTGGTGCCCGGCATTATATCGAAATAGAGGAGATTGTCCAAGACTGGGTGAAATATGAAATGCCCGGAAGTTCTTTGATTCATCGCTCAATGATTGTTGAATCAAATGCATCCAACAGAAGGTATTTTCTCGTCGGCACAAGGGCCCCTTTGATTTATGACTCGCAGCAAAACATCCCCGACGACTTTATTTATCCTCCCCCAATTCCCCGGAGCCTCGACCCAACCGTCTGTAACGACACGAATAATGACGGAACCATCGACGCTGGTGATATTGTGACTTCCATACTGGGTGGTGGCGCTCCATAATTGGCCCCTGCATTTCGCGTGTTTTCGCATGTTTTCGCGTCCTTTCGCGGTCAGTACCCGAGGGAGGCAACCGCTGCCGCGGTAGCATTTTCCGGTTGATTACCCGGGGTAGGGTTCTGCTGAACCCAACCCCGGGGATTACGCATATAAAACAATACCCCGGCAGGGGTTGTTTCGTGCGCCGGGCTGCATTTTTTTTATCCGCAAGAACAGGGCAACAATCCATAATAATGCTCCCACCCAATGCCCTTTCGGGACCAGGTGGGAGTGTTCAGTGCACAGGCAATATAGTCTGGATATTTACAGCGGGGGAAGTGGCGGTTGATCGGGAAGATCGATGCGGGAAATTTCCCGCATCAGGTCGCTGGGATTGGAATCCTCTGCCGATTCGAGGAGGACCTTAATGACTTCCCCCCGGGTGAGGGAACCGTCGCGGAGCGCTTCCCGCAGTACCTGGGACGGGTCGGCGGGCGGTGGCGTGGAGGGCCAGTGTTGATGACGGCGATGGCGCACTTCCCCGCCGGTGATCGGCATGCCCTGAAGGCACATCACCTCCGCAACGGCATCGTCTAGACCGAGACCATCGAGGCGATCATTCAGGTGTGGGGTCCCCAGAAGTGCTGCCTCGATTTCGTATTTTTCATCGCCGGAGAGACCCCGATGGTCCCGGATGACACGGCGATGGGCACGCTGAATTTCCTCCATGGCAATGACCTCCTCATCGGCTGCAGGGGCGGTAGTTTCAGGGGTGATGATTTCAGGGGCCTCAACCTGGGGGGTGATAGACACAGGTGGCTCAACCTTTTTCGGTTCGGAGCGGGCCTGGGTGGCAAAGGAAGGGTATATTTCGACGACGCCGCTTTGGCCGTCGGTTCCACTGGCCCTGTTGTTGAAGAATTTCCTTACCCGTTTTTCGGTGAGCAGAACATCGGCCTCGTGCTGGAGGCGATCAAGGATCTCGCGGAAGTTCCGCTTGTTGTTAAGAACGTAACGCTTGAGGAAATGCCCAACGGGTTTGTTGAGAATTTGGGCCTTCAGTTTGTTGTCGAGCGGTTGGAAAATATCGAGGAGGATCAATTCCACCGTCTCGCTGTTTTTCCCAAGCCACTCCTTGGTGGGGTCGTTGGTGCCCGTCGGTTTCCGTTCCTCCTTGCCGGAGGAGTTGGCGACGGCATCCTCGGCGGCGGCTCTATTGATGAGTTCGACGTATTTTTCCGTGGGCGAGGTGAGGTGGGATTCGTTGTCGAGGGTTGCGGACTGCCAAAGGAGCAGGTCCATGAGGGGGTATTCCTCTTTCTTGCGATGCCTTTTAAGGGGCAGGACGATCGCCTTGTCACCGATGATGTTGATCAATTTTGCCCGGCTGTAGTGGGGAGCCGACCCATTTCGGCGGATTTTCACCATCGGTTGGCTGAAGTTTGCCAGTGCCTCGCGGAGTTCCTGCAGCTTTTTTGGTTCATGTTTCATGTGACTACCCTTCCTTCAATGAATATGTGGGCGGAATGCCCATAAGTCCTGATACCACCCTAGGGGACAATTATTCCTCCTTTTTTCTCCTTTCGTTGAATTTGTCCTCGAATAAGGGTGCATTCACACCAAGGACTGTGGAGGAAGGGTACGCAAGGAAGGGGAATCTTCAACTGTTTTTTTCGGGGTAAACCTGATCTTTTTTCTCAGCCCAAATCAGGGCGCAATGCGTGCGACCGGTCCTATCCCACCGCCGATTCAAAGGCATCCCCCACCGGAAAAGCCACACTTTGGAGCCACCCATCGACTTCGGGCCAAAGCGCCGTGTTGGCTGCCAATAGAACGCCGGGAAGCGATCCCACTCAGTGAATCATCCACTGCTCCCCGACTTCATTGGCACGGGAAGGGGCACTGCGGACGGCCATGCCGGTGAAGTAGGTTTCATCGGTATTTTCCACGATGCTGGTGAACAAGCCCGTCTCCGTATTGAAGGTTCCATAGTGCTGATCCAATCGCCCACCTTCCTCGTCCTGCCAATAGTAAATGGCGCGCATGGTGGAGGTGGCGTAATCCCAGTCGAGGAGCATCCCTTGGGCAAAGCCATTGTTGCCGACTCCTGTGGGGCCGATGAGCTCGACGGTTTCTGCGGCAAGGTCCAGTGCATAGAAGCCGGCGGCGAAACCGGGGAAGCTGGCGCCAGTGGTGTATGGCTGGCCGGTGCCATCGAAGCCAATTGTGACAGGGAGGATGCCATCGGAAATTTCAAAGGTAGCCAGCAGCGTCTTTACGCCGCTTTCCAGATCCAGATCGTAGTAGCGAAACACGCCACTGGGGGTAAAGGTGCTCACCACCATGCGTTCGTTGGCGGGGTCGTAGGCCATTTCCGCCAGACGTTCCTCCACATCTACTTCACCGGTGATCACTGGCCCAATGGTGATCGGGAAGTCCGTACTCGACAAATCCAGCGTGGCCACCTGATGGATGTTTTCGTTGGTCTCAAGGATGAACAGAGTGTCCAGATCATCACTGAAGAAATCCATGCCGATGAACTTTCGGTCTGTTTCCAGGAACGGATAGAGGGTGCCGTCTGTAGAATCAATTTCGTAAAACAGGGACTCATTGGTATCATAAGCGATCATGTTGCCAAGGGCCGGGAGGTCGTCATTCTCGATGGTTACCACATATTCCGACCGATTGTAGAAAAAGAATATCGGTTCGGAGGTACGCACGAAGCTGATCTCGATTGTTTTGTCCAGTTCAGCGATATCGTTTCCCACCACGTTCAGTGGGAAGGGGACAGTTGTCTGGCCGGCCGGGATAATGATGGTGCCCGTCTCTGGAATGTTGTAATCTATACCGTTGATCGCCGTTCCGCCTGTAATCTCGTAGTCGACCTCCAGGTCGTTGGTGAGTGCATGCGTGAGGACAAGGAGTGGATTTTCGGCAATCTCGCCACTATTCCCTTCTCGAATGTTGATGCCCACCAGTTCCAGCGCGCTACTGCCAGGTGGCAAGGCACCTCCAAGAAAGACGACGTTGTCGATGGCAACCCCTCCGAGGGTTCCTTCACTGGCGAAGGTGAAAGCGATTTCAGTCGCCGTGGAAATGACCTCTGTGGGTAGTTGGAAGATATGCTGATCCCTGGGCAGGGTAGTCTCGGTGAGCAAGGTAATCCATGGGCCCTCGGCTGCGCCGTCTCTTGCAAGGACGGAAAAGGTTCCTCCGCGGGTCACGATGATGTCAGCCCGAAGGACAACGCCAAGTGGATATCCAGTGGTATCGACAGGGGGCGCGATGAAAGCCTGATTTGTCGGGATTGGGTTCGTAAATCGGCCACCAAGGATGCGCTCGACGTTGATGAAGGCAAATGGGGTTCCGTCGCCACCGGAGAGGTTTACGGACTCCGAGGATGTCTCCTGATCTTCAACGCCAACATGGAAGAAGAAGTCCGGTGGTACATCGAAGTCATCAGCCCGTCCCTGGTGCCAGCCCACGGGTGGCTCACCAATGGGATCATCATTGAAATCAAAAGAAGCGATGGTGACATAATTCTTCTCCGGGATGGTGCCCGTCGCAGAGTTGATCGGGCTCAGCCGCATCGTGCCGGAGGGGTTGGAGAGCACAACGGCAAATGTTTTCTCCGTTTTCGGAAGGAGATCTTCGATAATTTCAACGGGGAAGGTGAAGCTGGAAACCCCTGCGGGAACGACGACGCCTCCCGCGGAGCTGTCAATGAAGTCGATTCCTGCCTTGGCAGTTTGATCGACCAGCGTAATGTCCACCGTCTCCGGGGTGTCCAATGGGGGAAACACGCCGATGGTGAACTCCATGGTCGTGTTGCTTCCGTCTCCTTTGGTGGCGGTGGCACCGGAAATTGTCAGCACGGAGGGCGGAGGCGTTTTATCGTCGACGATGGTGAAAGCCGAGACTTGAAACTGGGGTGCATTCGTTCCCACCAGGCTGCGCATGGCGGCAACTCCGGTGTCTTTGTCCACGTAATAAAGTGCCAAAGCGCCCTGTGTTTCGGTGGACTCTGCGACCATGAAGATGCTGTCGGTCACCGGGTCGATAGCCAGGCCGATGTTGGTC
This sequence comes from Candidatus Sumerlaeia bacterium, assembly GCA_020831705.1. Lineage (GTDB taxonomy): Bacteria > Sumerlaeota > Sumerlaeia > SLMS01 > SLMS01 > JAFIGB01. Next base: position 5,023 of record JAFIGB010000273.1, read on the forward strand.
GACCTTGCGGTGAATCCCATGCCGACCCCAATGATGTCGACAAGGGCTGTTTCTGGATCGATTCGGAGGAGCAGGGGTTCGGTAACTGGTTCGGGCAGGAAAACCGTATAGAAGGTTCCGTTGGAATCGATCACCAAGTCGTTGTCGCCCCGAAAAGCGATGTAACCGGGGAGCACGAGAAGACGGTCGATTTCGGTCCCAACGCCGGTGGTTGCATCGAAGCTGATGAGCCTCGTAAACTTAAGGCTGTCCAGGAAGAACTCCTCGGAGAGTGCATAGGCACCCCCAAGTGGCGAGAATGCCAGTCCGTTAATCGTGGATCCAAAGGGGCCGACATGCATGCCATCGCTCAGGTCGGGAGCTCCCAACGCGACCAGAGATCCCGTGCTCAGTGAATACCTGTACAACAAGTCATCTTGTATATCATAGCCGTAGAAGGAATCCGGATCATCAGGTAGGGGATCCATCGCAGAGGCAACGGGGAAGAGTTCTTCCACCGGGGTCAGCAAATCCATTCGATCCAGGGAGCCCGTCATCAGAGACCCCTGGCTAAAGGGACCGAAATCTCGAACCAAGTTTACATAAACACGGGTTTCGCTGAGGGGCGGGCCCAGATCGGCAGGATCGCGCAGCAACCACGCAGAACCCATTCCGCCGGTCGCACCAAAAATAGCGCGCCCGCCGATGTTCGAAAGCTCGATCACCATGTCTTTGTCACCTTTGACGATATCGTCGTCCACCGAAGGGATGGTCACCGTTTTCGAATCTTCCCCGGGGCTGAAACGGAGTGTGCCACTCAGGGGACCAGCAAAGTCATCCTGATCGACCAATCCGTGGACCAGGTATTTCATCGTGATATCGTTGTCGCTGTCATTGGGCGCATCCAGGAACACGTCGAAGACAAGCGATTCGCCTTCCTCGAAGGTAGGGGTGATCACCTCGAGATCAATGGTGCGGACATCGGGGGCCAGCGGCGCCGCAATCACTTCAATATCGTCCACGCCGAACAGGCCGTTCAAGTATCCAAGGTCATCATAGTAGAAACGAATGCGCACATCCGGATAACCGGCGGCGATCGGGGAGATATTGATCTCCTCATGCTCTATGCTCATTAGAGCAAAGTAATTGGACTGGTCTGGATTGTATTCGGCGACGGTGGTCCAGGTGCTTCCGCCATCCACAGAGACTTCCGTGCGCGCTTCCTGCGGAAAGAGGGTAAACCTGCGAACGCTGTAGGTATAGCTCAAGCGGACCACACCGTAGCCTTCGGTGGAGAAGGGAGGGGATTCGAGGTAGCCACCAACACGCTCAGGAAGTCCGGACGAAGTCAGTTGGGAATAGCTGTGGATGTGCGCATAACGTCCATCAAAGTCACGAGTAAGTGAGGGTGCCGGATAAGTACCATAGGAAACGTCAAACTGAAACTCCCACGAATTACCGGGATTACCGGTATCGCTGATCGTCCAGCCGGGGGCTTCGAGAGCCGTCGCATCCTCAAAATCCTCCGTGAAAATTGTAACGAAGTTATTGCGCGGGATGATCCCCCGAGCTTCGCCAGCGTAAATATAGCCATCGCTGGCGCTCTCGAAAACAAGCTGAAAAGTTTCCTCAAGTTCCGGCAAGTCATCATCGACCAGATAGACAATAAAATTCGTGCTAGTCGTGACACCATCGCCTGAAAAAGTAAACGTTCCTGCAAGATTCTGTGCGAAATCATCGTCGGAAGTGGTCTCATTGATGATTCGATAATCGATATCAATGGGGCCCACAGGCGCCGGATCGAAGGTGACCGGGAATATCACACTTCCCTCCGATTCTGTACCGGTGGCTTCGGGAGCCAGACTGATGACGGGAAGGCCCTGTTCCACCACCCTGATCACATCAATTTCGACGAATTCATCAGGGAGGAGCGACGCGCGGAATCCCAGTTGGTACTCATCGGTCGTCGCGGGCGTGAACTGATCCTTGAACGTGAAGGTCTCCTCTGTGGCGGAGGCCCCTGAGAAAAAGAGCGTCTCGTTCTCCAACCCATCCCGCCCCATGGAAGATGTGCCCAGGAAGACATCTAATTTCTCCGGCGAGTTGACGAAAAAACTGATGTCATAGGTGACACCCCCCTGCAGAGGAATTCCGGGGGTGATGAGCCATAGCTCGATCGGCTCATCAGTTTGATTGATCGCAAT
>JAFIGB010000148.1 GCA_020831705.1 Candidatus Sumerlaeia bacterium
AGGCTTTCATCGTAGGGGACCGCCTGAATCACAGGGCCGTCATCCACCTGTATACTCACGGTGAAATCCTGCGGGAAGGAGATGTTTCGCCCCATACCGTCTATATTGACAGTCTGGACACGGACGACAAACTCCTCCTCCATGGCCGATGAGTTGATGAACTCGGGGACATTCGTGAAGGTCACGCAACAGCGATCCGGGTTGGTATCAACGCCGAGGACCACGTTGGGAAGGGGCACATCCACGGCAATATTGCCGAAGTGCTCGATGGTGTAGGTTCCCGTCTCCTCAAACGCAACCACGGTGAGCGTGATCGTCCCGTTGGGCAGGCCGCTGAGGACACGACGGAATTCCCGGCGATCATGGCGGCGTGCGCGGTTGTCGTCGTTGACAAGTGCGAGAATTTCCTCGTCGCTCGCGTTGACATCCGCATTGAGGAGGAGGTGGGCGGAATCGACGGTGTAATCCACCGCAATGACAGCCTCGTAGTCACGGCTGGTGATATCCCCATCGCCGGATTGGGGCGGGAAGCGCAGGTCCACCTCGGGCGGAAGCCGGTCAAGGTAGACAACCCGGCGCTGGACATCATAAAGGGGCGGGGTGCCCGCAGGTCGCTGCAGGAAGGCAACCGTCTCGATATATGTATATCCCTCGGCCAGGCTGGTGGCATCGATGGTGGCGGTATAGACACGGGCGGTGTCGGTCACATCGACCTGCTGGAATTCGTCAAAGCCGCGGAACTCCCCGCCGGTGATGACACTGCCGTTTCCGTTCACATCCACTTCGCCGAAGTTCACCTTGATAAGAGCGTTGTCATTGGGTGCATCGGCATCATTGGGAACCGTCAGCATGATCTCAATGACATCATCCTCCACGACATAAAGCGTGGTCAGGCGGCGGGTGGATTCCGGGGTCCGGTCTGTTGGATCGGGGCCGATGGTCGTCGTTGCATTGACGATTTCCAGGGTGGAGTCCGGCACTTTCGGGCCGTAAACCACATACCCCAGGCCATGGAATCCGCCATCCTCCAGGGAACTGCCGGGGCGGGTGTTGTGGGGGACGCGGAAACTTACGCGCCCATCACTTCCCACGGTGATCGTCTCGGGAATGTCATTGAAGGGATCCACGAAATCCGCATTTGCATGGCCGGTAAGTTCATGAAGGAGCGTTCCCGGGGGGAAGGAGGTCTGGATGCCACGTTCGGCAAATCCTCCATCCCGGCGGTCGGTCATGCCGATGATCGCGGATTGATTTCGCTCATAGATATAGACATCGTCATCAATCCAGCGTGTGAAGTGGGCCCCCTTGATATGGGTCTGGTTAATGCGCAGGAGCGTGGTAATGACGGACCCGAAGTTGCCAAGGGAGTCTCCCCGCCCGTCGCGGGGAAAGTCGCGGCCATCCCCAAATTCACGGGCGTTGTAATAGACAATCGGCAACCCCGTCCGCGTGAGGATATGGGCGAGGGCAACATTGTCGAGGCCCTGCCCACGGCCAGCGTAATTCTCATCATGGCTTCCGGCAAACATCACACCGAAGGTGCCGCTGTTTGCGTTTCCATCAACGCCATCAAAGGAGGCAAATTCAAGGTCACGCATGCTTCCGAACCCGCCCGCCCCAAAAACACTGTCCATGGCAAAATAGAGGGGGAAGTCCAACGTGTCGCGATTGCCGAAACCATCCTTGCGTACATACGCGGCAAGCTGCCCGAAGTCCCCAGTGAAGGCCTCACCGAAACTGAAGGGGGTGAAGGAATCGCCCGTAATGGGATCGACTCCCAACTCGAAAATCGCCGCATCATAGAAGTCGTTGTAGAACCAGGTTGGCTTGTGCTTGGTCGCATCAAGTCGGAATCCCGTGACACCATGCACCTGAACAAGCCATTGCATGTAGCGCATCAAAAGGCCGGTTGAATTTTCCTCCACCGGATCACCAGCCATGGGGTTCCCCAGGTTGAAGGGATGGCGGCCCATGAAGTCTGCGGGGAGATCGCGGTCAGGATATAGACGGCGATTTTCCTCCCGGGGAATCTCATTGGGGATGTTGTTTTCGAATCCGGGAACCGGGTGCCTGACAAAGCGGTAATCCTTGTCCTGGGCGATATCGATCAACCCGGCAAGGCGACCCTGAAGGTCACCGCCCAGAAAGGGATCGTGGAAGTCACCGTGCTGATCCCAGGGAAGGGAGGTCACAAAACCCGGGTACCCTCCATTTTCCTCAAATCCCGGCGAGGTATGATCCCGGAAGCCGTTATGATTCAGAATGGTGTCGACATAAATGCCAATACCGGCGCGGCGCATCTCCCGGGCCATTTCCTCAAATCCCTGGGTGGTGCCGTAAAGCGTCCGGTTGTTGGGGGATCCAAAATTAAAACGATCAAAGACATCGTATCCCACGGAGAAGCCCCCGGAATCCGCCAGACTGGGCGGTGGCACCCAGACACCGGAATATCCGGCGGCGAAGACATCGGGCATACGGCGTTCAATGGTCTCCCACCGCGCCTCGAAATATTGAAGGAAAACATCAGCCTCGGCGGTGGCCGGTGCGGAAATGAGGGCAGCAGCCATCAGGGGAATTGCTGTCCAGGCGGCAACAAGACGCTTCATCGGGGGGGAATCCTCGGCACGTGGAGTGTGTGGCGGTCCAATTCCCGCCACAGGGAGGAGGAGCGAAACGCTCCAACAGCGTGCAATCTTTTGCATTCGAATCCTCGGCTGTGCAAGGAAAACCGATACAATAGGAATGAAATAACGCCTTAATGTTGTTCAAAGCACGGAAACAAGGGGCTTGGCAGGAGGGGGCTCTTTTGTGCAAATTCCATGCAAGACGAGGTCAGAACGTGATGCGTCCAGCAAGGGCTAGGCTCAGAAAGATCAGGCCAACAACGATCCGATACGCTCCAAAAGGCGCCATCCCATACCGGGTGACGATGCCGACAAACCAACGCACTGCAAAAAACGCCACAATGAAGGCGACCACGTTCCCGAAAATGATCAACGGAATACCGCCCTCCATGGCGAGGAAGGCTTCCCGCTCCTTGATGAGCTTGTATATCGTGGCGGCACCAAGGGTCGGAAGCGCCAGCAGGAAGCTGATCTCGGCGGCAGCGACACTCGAAAAACCCCGCAACTGACCACCAAGGATGGTGCACATCGACCGCGAGGTCCCCGGCCAAAGGGCAAAGCATTGGGCGCACCCGACAAGGAAGGCATCAAACCATCCGATATCCTCGACGCCCTTGAGGGCCGTTCCCCCTTCAAGGGCAGCCTTCTCCCGCTTCCGGACATAAAACAGTTCGACACAAATCATTACAATGCCGCCGACAATAAGCGCCATCGCCACGGGAATCGGGTTGAACAACCAGGCATCAATCGCGTCCTCGAGAATCAGACCCACCGCGGCGGCAGGCATGAAGGCGAGGCACAACTTGAGGAAAAGACCGCGGCCAAATTCATCCCTGCCCGCAATCCCCCGAATCATTTGCCCGGCACGATTTCTATACAGAGCAAGTACGGAAAGAATGGCACCAAGTTGGATTACGATGGTGTAGGCATCAACCGCCTTGCCATCAAGTCCGAGAATCCAATTTGTAAGAATCAGGTGGCCGGTGGAGGAAACGGGAAGAAACTCAGTGAGGCCTTCCACAACACCGAGAATCAAGGCGTCGAGAAATGTCATGTACGGTCAAAGAACCTTATCTTGAAAAGTGTCCAAAGCGACGCGACGCCATCGCCCCAGTATATTTTTTTCCCTTCCGACCTGCCCCTTGGAAAGTAGGAAATCGGTATTTCCTCGATGCGATATCGCGCCAACACCAGCCGCACTGTCAATTCCACCGTGAAGGCGAAATTGTTGTTTTCGATGCGCATCCCCTTGAACGATTTGCGCGGGAAGACCTGGTAGCACGTTTCCACATCGGTCAACCGGACACCACGAAGTTCCCGGGCGTATAGAAAGTTCACCGACATGTTGATGACCTTGTTTCCCCAGTATTGAAGGAACGTCATCTGGGGTTTGCCGCGAAGAAACCTCGACCCAAACACAACATCGGCACGGCCACTGGTGATCGGTTCCAGAAGGGCCGGGTAATCATTGGGATCCAGTTCCAGGTCGGCATCCTGAAAGATGATGACCTTCCCCCTGGCCCGGCGGATGCCCACCTTGAGGGCGTTCCCCCTCCCCCGCCGTTCGTCCTGATAGACAACGCGGATGCCCTCCTCCTTCTCAAAATTCTTGAGAATTTCCACCGTGCCATCCTCGCTAGCTCCGTCGACAACGATGATTTCCTTGTCCACGTCCACCGCCATGACCTTGCGAAGAAGGGCATCAATCGTGCGCCTTTCGTTATAGACAGGGACGATGACGGAAAGGAGGGGGGCTGGCTGCTTGCTCATGGTGTCGGTCGAAACTCGAAGGATTGAAGTTCATACAGCATGGGGAAGATGGAAAAGACCTCGTGGGTGCTGGCAAGGGCTTCCATTTCCGACTCGGTAAGGAGATTTCTCATTGGTCGCACCCGAAAACGATCCGCGAGCGCTTCCAGTTCCATCGGATTGGAAATCGTTGTAAAGACGGGACGGCCCTCGTTGAGGAGGGGGTTGATGACCAGTCGGGAAAGATTGTCGATGTGCTGTTCCAGGGTGCCGGGCGGTCCGGGAGCAAAACCAACGAGAACACGGTGGGGATCGGATGGCCGAATCGTTTTGCGAAACCAGGGGAAGCGCATGAAATTCGCCCCGTAGACAAGAACATCCTCGCGCTCGTTCATGGCAAACTGCTTGTACCACGCGGCATAAATATCACCGTCACCGCTGGTAATCAGGGCAGCGTCCTCGGGCAGTGCGGCGAACACCCTTTCGGTCCAGGCGGAATAGACCTTGGCATTTTCAACCCGTGCCGCATCGAAGTTCGACATATAGACGGCGATCAGAAATATCAGCGAGAAAAGACGGAGGATTTGATTCTGCTTCTCCCCTGGCCACTTTAACTTTTCAAAAAGGGACCGAAGTACAATCAGCAAACCAACCGCGAAAATCGGCAGGGCAAGTACCTGAATTCCCAGAAAGTAATCGTCCACATCCGGGATATTGTAGGTAAAGACGAAGCCCAACTGCAGAAAGATGGCAAGAAGGAGGAAGAACATCGTCCACCGAAGGTCCCTGCGCCCCCCCGTTTGGATGCATCCCCAAGCGAAGGCAACAACCACAAGAAATCCAAGGGGCAGTGCCACTGGTGTCGCCCCAAAGAAGAGACGTCCCGAGGATTCCAGTGTCAGCGCAACACGGGTGACGAAGAACTGTATATACTGACCGAAGGTGAAGGCAACACCCGGCGCGACGCTCATGAAGCGGTAATGGCGGTATTCCCCGCCACGAATGTGGTCGATCAGCTCGCCGGTTGTCTGGGGATCCCCCCAGAAAATACCATGGCCAGATTCACCGGGGTTTCTCAGGGGCAACGTTCCATACAGCAGCAAAGGGAGAAGCAACAGAAGCACCCCACCTCCAATGGCAGCAGGAAGCCTCCCGCCTCGCACACCCGTCACGAGAAAATAGACAACAAGGGGAAGGATGGCGAGGGACGTCAGGTGGTTGCTGATGGCAAGGCCAAAAAGCCCCCCTGCAGCAAGAAGTTCCCAGTGGTGGGGGGAACGATCCTGAAGGACCGGACGCAATGCCACGTAACTGATTGTGACAAGGAAAGCTCCATGGAGAATGTATATCTCCACGAAATGGAGCGACTGCCGAATGGCATCCGAAAAGCAGAAAGCCAAGGCAATATTGAGCGCCAACAAACGGGAAAGCCATTCCGTTTGACGGAAGTACAGAAATAATTCCCGCACGGCCAGATAAATCACCGCGGTTGTGGCAAACGCTGCGAGGCGACAAAGAACAAGAACGGCGTTGTATGCTTCATCAATGGGTAATTTCAGTGCAATCCAGCCCAGGAGCGTGAAGAGGGGATACCCGGAAGGATGGGCAACACCCAGGTGTGCAGACACCGCGACAAACTCAAGACCATCACCCCACCGTGGCCCATGGAGTGTCGGGAAAAGGCAGAAGACCCCGAGCAACAGCATGACCAAGCCGTGGGGAAGGGGCCTGCGCGGTTCGGTGGTTCGTTCGGTCACGGCATCCCCCGCTCGCGATTCACCCGCCAGACGTCCGTACGGAAGACCTGCGGATGATATCGGTAAAGCCATGCAGCCGGACTTTGTGCCGTGCCGGGTATTGTCATCAGGTCGGGGAAGACGGGCATGATGCGGCTTTGGAAGGATCCCACCAGTTCCAACTCATAGCGTTCACGGAAGAATTCCACCTGCTGGTCCCCTCCATAAACCGCCGACATGACAAGGTAATCCCCCGTCTCCAGTGACTTCCACCCCGTATAGAAATCCTCGTCAAGATAGACAGCGTCAGTCTTCGCAAAGAAGGCAACCTTGTCGGCAGCAATTGGGGGATGCCCCTCGGGACCGGGCCGATAGATCTCATTGGTGAGAATCAAGCCATCTGACACTTCAGCCGCGGCAAAGCGGGAGGCTTGGGCGATATCACCAAACGCACCACGGCTTCCGAGCAATACAATCACGGAAACGATCATCGACCAGGTCAACGTCGTGATGGGCACGAAGGGACGGAGGAACGAACGACGCCTTCTGAGGCGATCATCGGATACGGCAAGGCCCAATCCCGCCCAGGTGAATAAAAGCCCATATAGCGGCAGGAAGTAGCGTTCCTGGAAGCTGCCGAAGAGCGACTGAACCGCCAGGAGGACCAACAGTGTATAGATCGTCAGGGCAAGGGGGTTTCGCCTTGGTCGGGATCGGCCGCAATTCAGCCCAATCATCACCATCAGCGCCACGGGGTAGGTCAGGAAATACGGGGTGAGCAGGAAAAAGGGTTCCGCATTGAGAATCATGGTCATGATGGCGCTGTCGCCGGCGCGCTCGGCAAACTGCGATCCGTGTATATTTCCTGCGTGCATGCTCCAAAGCACGGGAAGGGCAAAGAGCGCCAATCCGGAAAGCCCCTTCCACGGGATGAATCGGTTGGTACACCATTGCCACACCGCCACACCCACAACCGGCAGGGCCAGCATCATCCCCTGGTACCGGGTCAGGGCAGCCATGGCTCCGAGTAGACAGGCCAACAACAGCGCCTCATTGGCCTTCTTCTTGTCATTGGTTCCCTGGGCTGCCAGCAATCGTTCGCAGGCAAACCAGAAGAAGAAGCTGAAGGTGGCCTCGGTCATGACCCGGGGAGACCAGCGAAGGGCCACCGGTGCCACGGTATAGATCATCGCTGTATAGAGCGCCGCCCGCATGCCGAAGCTTCTCAGGGCGATCATGTAGAGGGGAATGACAGCGGCGATGCTGAAGAGGGTGCTGATGATCCTCCCCGACCAAAGCTCGCCAACCAGGAAGGAAAGCGGCCAGCAAATCGCGGTGTACAGCGGTGGATAGATCCCGGTGGGATTGCTGAACTGGGTCAGTTGGAGCACACCATCGGTATATTCACCCTGGTTGATGGGCATCAACGGAAGGCGGATGATGGCATTGAGGATCAGGAAAAGGATCAGTGTCGATCCCCACCTGAGGAGTTGCGTCCGCCGTATTTTATCGTTCCGCTTGGCCATGGCTTCCTATTGTTGGCTCCATCGATCAGGGCTCTTGTTGCCTGTTAATGCGTTCCAAAAATACCAGTCCCGATAACCAATCGCCCACATTTCCCTGTAGGACGCCCATTGGGTGTGCTCCGGCAGGTAGAGGGAGTCAATCATTGGTGCGGGGAGCTCAAAAGATTCCATCCCCAGTTCCCGCCCCAGGCTTCCATCCCTGTTTCGGTGATGAATCGCGAAGTCACGCTGAATTGCCTGAACCTGCATTGGCCGGTAATTCACGCGGTGATACACAAGATCCCGGTAGGTCATGAAGTACTCGCGGTAATATTCAAGGGGGCTTTGGCTCGATCCATAAACCTGCACGCCGGCAGCCACGATCATCACCGCGCCAACACCAACCATCCGCCGCCACGAAAGAGCGCCGAGAAAAAGGAAGATCGCACCGACCATCAGGGGCAGGTGGATTTGAACAATGTGGCGCGGCCCCCAGCACCAACCCCCGTCCCAGTTTTGCCACTTGGCCATGGCCACGAAAAAGGGAATCATCGAGAGGAAAAGTGCCGTGCGGAACGGCTTCAGGTGGTTGGGGCAAAGGAACCACCCCCAAATTCCAAGCAGAAGTGCCGGGGAAAAGTAAAACATCCCCTTGCCAGCGGAAAAAAGGAGACCATGCAGCCCCACCAGAATCGGCGTTGTAAACCTCACGCCCTCCACCTGCTGGCTATATCCGGAAGTCAGGTCAGCAGTTCCAAACCGCAGGGTGTTCATCGACTGCAGGAATACCCAAGCGGCCAGTGCAATACTGGCGGCGTATATAAAGTCCATCCATGGCAGGCGACGGGGAACTTCCGCCCACGGGCATCCCTGCCGTCGCAAACGATCCACCGCCAGCCAGACCATCCCCAGCCCAATCCCGACGGTAAGGAACGGACCGTCCACCCGGGTCAGGTTGCCTGCGGCCAGGAAGACACCGATAAGGATTGCATGTACAGCGCCCTCCCTCCCGGGTTTCGCTCCCCAGCGGTATAACTGCTCCAGCGCGGCGAGGAGAAAAAGCGCCGAAAGTGGTTCGGTAAAAAAGGTCCTTGAGTGGGGCCAGGCGATGGTCCCGAACGCCCACGCACCAGCAGCCAGCAACCCCGCCCTCCTGCTTCCCGTAATCAACCGCGCCAGCCGCGCCAGCATGATCGCGGAAATTGCAGCTACGAGGGGGTTGAAAAGCATGACAATAATACCCCGGCGGTACGCTGCCCTCGAATGGGCGTCATCCTCCAGACCGGCGATATACTGCATGTGCATCCCGGGCCCGAGTACACCGGCGAACGGTGCGGCCAGGATACCTTCCGTCATTCTGGCGACGTAATACAGCGGCACCGCGAGGAGGGGTTGCAGGGGAAGATACTGGGCGAAGAACTGTCCGGTTTCCGGGTTATACCGGGTTGCGAAAGTCATCTCCGGCGGAACTCCCTGGGGAAGCGCACCCGTTGCCGGATCTGACTCAAGGGGCAGGATCGCCGTGGAGGCTCCCGTCGCCATGCTTTCCGTCATCCGGAAGAGGAGTTCCTCGTCCGGAGACATCAGGTGGCCGCCGGTGACCAAAAAATGGAGAAAGAAAACTAGACCCCCAAGGAGGAGGAGGGGGCCTCGAGATGTAGCCCGGGCAATTGGGGAACTTGTGCTCGACCCGCTCACGGGGTGCTTTCCCTCCCGCCATCGCGGTAGGGAAGCGATCGATCGTAGAAGGCATCGCGTTCCTGGAGGAGTACATGGCGAAGGGCCGCCATGGAATCCTTCAGGTCATTGAAAGGCTGGGGATCGCGAAGGAGCATCCCTGCGGTTCCCTCGCCGGTATTGATTTCATCCAGGAGCCGATTGATCTTGTCGCTTGTGGCGACAAAATTTCCGGAGATGCGTTCCAGTTCCTCGCGACTTTCCATCAGGAGCCCCTCGGCATTTACACCGATTGAATCGGCCTTGTTCGAGATGGATTCAATACGTTCCAGAAGGAGGGTATTGGTCCTTCCAAAATCAGCGAGGAGTGTCTGAACTTCACTGCCAATCTGGTCCATCTTCTGATCGGTTCGTTGAAGGACCTTTTCAGCATTTTCGGCGACTTTAATGCTACGGGCGCTGACCTTCTCGATGTTGTCAAGGGCGAGGCGGAACGTCTCCCTGTTTTCCTCGACCATGGAGGTCAGCTCCTCGGTCATTTCCGCCAGATTGGCAATTACCCTGTCTATATTGTCCAGCCGCTCCCGATCCTCGGTAATGGCCCGGATGTTCCGCAGGATCCCCTGAACATCGTCGAAGGCTTCCTCCCCGCCGGGAAGGAATTGCGCCAGGGCGGAGAAGGGGGAGGCGGAGATGATTTCATTGCGGGATATCTCCCCGGCACTGGGTGTTCCCGGGTTGATCTCCAATTGTTTGTCGCCAATGAAACCCTGCTGGTTCATAACCGCATGGGCATCACGGTAAATTGGAATCGTCCTGGACACACGGGCGGTCACCATCACGATGGGGTGCTGATCCTCCTCATCGAAGGCGGACCGCATGGACACAACCTGCCCCGTTCTGAAACCGGAGACGAGGACGGGCGAGCCGATATCCAAGCCCGAGACGTCCTCAAACTCCATCTGGAATTGGTAGGATCCGGGGCCGGTTCCCCCCTTGATCAGGAAGGACATCACCATCAGCGTGATGAAGGAGAAGAGGACAAAGAGTCCGACAATTAGTTCTGTTTTTCTTGAGGAGTTCATCAGGCCGATTCCACATCCTCTTCCGACAGTCGCCCCTTCAGGCGGATTTTTTCCAGACTTTTGGAGGTTCGCTGCACTTCCTCATCCTCGATTTGGGTCATTGGGCCTTCGGCCAATCCATTCACAAATTGATTTACCACCGGATCGCGGCTGTTTTGGACATCCTTCGGAGTCCCGGTAAAAATGATGTTACCCTCATAGAGCATGCTGATGCGATGGCCGACGGTGTAGGCCGATCGCATGTCATGGGTGATGACAACGGAGGTCACATTGCGAGCGTGGCTTGCGCGGACCATCAACTCGTTGATGACCTCGCTCGTGACCGGATCAAGGCCCGTTGTTGGCTCGTCGTAAAGGAGAATTTCCGGGTCACAGGCAAGTGCCCTGGCAAGGCCAACCCGCTTGCGCATCCCTCCCGACAGTTCCGCGGGATAAAGATGCTCGGTATTCGGCAAGTCCACCAGTTCCAGAATTTCGGGAACCAAACGGTCCAACTCACCCCTGGTCTTCTGCTTGTTCTCCAGCCAGTAAAACGCCACGTTTTCATAGACCGTCAGGGAATCGAACAGGGCCGCCATCTGGAATACCATCGCCACCTTGCGACGGACCCATTGCAGCGCCTTGGGATCCTTGTTCAGGTGATACCCGCCAACAATGACGTCCCCGGAATCCGGCTTCATCAAGCCAATGACTTGCTTGAGCAACACGCTCTTTCCCTCGCCGGAACGCCCCACCACCACATGGTTCTCCCCCTTCTCCACCTGCAGGCTCACTCCCCGCAGGACGTGCTTCGAGCCAAAGGACTTATGGATATCAATCAATTCAATGATTGCCATCGGTGTCTTGCTCCAACTCCTCATCGGTAAGGTTGGCATCAACTTCGGCAGGGGCATCCTGTTCCGCAGCCCTGACTAGAAGCTCCAGCACCTTCGCACGCAGTTCCTGCTGCTCCTCCGAGCGCCCGGAAACATGGTCCATGTTTGAAAGAAAAACAACCAGCGCCTGATGCTCGGGCAAGACCCAGAAACCGGGTCCTGCAACGCTGTTCCACCCGAAACTTTTTGGAGTAAACCGCCCGATCTCATACCCCAGTCCCATCCTTTCCCCCCCGGTGATGGAGGGGTCGGTGCGAAAGGCCTGGTAAAGGGCGGGCAGGTTTTTCACCTCCACATCCTCGGGGGCGCTCAGGGACAGAAGGAGCAGACCACCGGCGATGGCCGCCACCTCGTCGGCATTGATGACCAGTCCCGCCCATGCGGAATCGAGTCCCAGTGCCTGCACGATGGGCTCATCCGTCTCCCCCCAAAGGAACCGGTCCCACCGCTCCGAAAACCGACCGGGAGCCAATTGTGCCCGCTCCTGGGAGATGATTCCCATCTGGGCGGTGGGGAGCTGAAAACGGGTGATGATTTCCTCGTCGATGATGTCCTTGAGCTGTTTGGCCTTCACTTCCTCAAGAATCAACCCGGCCAGGAGATGGTTCAGGCGGCTGGGGATGACCTTCGTGTCCGGTTCGGCAGCCAACTCCAAGTCATTCATCCAGGCTACAAGCATCCTGCGCGAGGTGGGAAGCGTTGCCGGATCCTCCCAACTTGCCGGGAAGCCGGTACTGTGACGCAGGACCGATTCAATGGTGACCTCGCGGCGATCCTCCGCATTCCATGCCGGGAAGATCGTTTCAATGCGTGTTTCAAGGGGGAGGCCCCGCTCCTGGCAATGGGCCAGCAGCAAAGGAATCGCCGTCAACGGTGCTGTCAGATCCTCCACATAATAGCGGGTGTCATATCCCACCGGGCGTTTTTCGGGGTCGACAATCTTGTATCCAACGGCGATGGGCATCATTTCCGTGCTGGCAAGGCGCCCCACATGGAGAACAGCGCCGGGAATGACTCCCTCTTCAACGGCCTCCGCTACCAGGGCGATGGCCTCAACGTAGGGAATCGGGTCGATCCCCGCCATTTCCATCCATTCGGTATTGATTCGGAGCGAAATTAGGTCCGCATGCTTGTCCAGAATCGCCTGGGATTCGGGAGGTAACGGCGTCGATCCACCCGTCAGATAGGAGGATGCGGGAAGGACGGAACAACACAGCAAGACCACCATGGCGAGGTGAAATCTTCGGATTTGACGGTAAACAGTGTCGGAGTAAAACTCGACGCGTTGTTTCATGGAGTCTGCTTCGATGGGTGGGTTGAGATCACATTGCTGTTCAGTGGGAACTCGTTGGAGGGAAGCCGGGGGAACCTCCGAGGAAGGGGATGTAACATGGCACGGTGACCATGGCGCCCCCATTGCCTTCCACGACCATTGATCCAGCATCATCGATGCTGCGGGCAATCCCTTTCACCAGCATTCCCCCTCCGTGGAACACGCCATCGAACTGATCAATCTGGGAACAATGGCGTGTGTAAAACTCCATGGCCAGCTTCTTGGGCCACGGAGATTCCAGACATCCAATGATCCCATGGAGGAGCGTTGGCAGGATCGCCATGGGGCATGAAACCTCTGAAACGTCTCCCGTCCCATGGGAGGCGAGGTTCTTCCTGAAGGGGACAACGAGGCATTCCTCCCGGGGCAGGCCGAGATCCGGCGCCAGACTGATCGCGGCATCCATGACGAGCCACTCCCCCACCTTTTCGCAATGGAACACTGCAATCGAGCAATCCTCGATAAGGATTCCCGACGGCCAATTGAAGGTCACCGGCCACCCAAAGTTGCGAAGGCGAAAGCCGACAGCCACGGCGAGATGGAGCGGCCAGAAGGTGATGGGAAGGGAGGGATCCGGGCGCCCAAGGCCAGCGGTCTTTGTCGCCAGGGCGGTGATGGGCATGGCGGTCGTCAGCCGCAACACACCGGCACCCGGCATCGGGGAAAGGGTCATCAGCGGGCGAAAATTGGCTCCCCTGCCTGCGAGAATTTCCCGGGTGGCCAGGCTTGTCGTCTCCCCCGGGTCCAATTGCAGGACTTCCCAATTCGGGTGATAGGCCCGGATAAGCCCAATCGAACGTTGCAGTTGATCGAAGAAGTTGCCCATGAAATCACGCTACGGAGATTGGGTCACATAATGACCATCCATGACGGGAGCAAGAGTGTCTCCAAGAATTTCCCGGGCAAAAGAAACTCCCTGAAACGCACAAGGCCCGACAAACCAGAAAGGTCTGCCGGGCCTCGAAATGGAAGCATTGGTCAGGAGTGCTTAATTTCTGAAACCGACACCCGGCCCGAAATAGAGAATATCGCCGCGGGACACCGTCCCGTTGGTCGGGTCATAAAGTGCCGGGGGGTCTGGTTCATACGGTTCAAGGTGCTCAATATCAGGACCATGGGAGAGGAGCATGTAACGAACGGCCGGGATTGGGGAACCCAGCAGGGTCTGGATGTAGAAGTTGTATCCCGTGTCATTGCCTTCCTCCGCAACAGCATAAGCGCGGGTCATGAGGTGATACACCGGATCCTCGTCAATCATGTCGGTCGGATGGAAAACATCCGCGAATCGTTGTGTTTGATAAGCGATGGGGGTGGTCAGATTCGGCCCCACCTTGGTTTCGAACCACTCCTCGGTGGGAGCAGAAAGGACAAAACCAAAGGGGTCTGCCGGCCAGGGGTAAACATTGTGGTCAACGGCGTAGGACTCGATGGCAACGGCAGTCGAGCGCATGTCAGCCTTCGCACGGGACACCTTCGAGCGCACCTGCGCCTCCAGAAAGTTCGGAACCGCGATTGCCGCAAGGATGGCAATAATTGCCACGACAATCAGAAGTTCGATAAGGGTAAAGCCAAGGGTTTTCTTGGGTGGCATTTTCTGCCTCCTGAGGGAAATGAGAACAACAACCGGGGGAGGTTTAGCCATGGGTACGTTCCCCCGGTCAAGGGCAATCTGTACCCCATGCTAAATATTGGACCATTGGCGACACCTTCTTGCAGGTGATACACCCATCCTTCACATCAGGGGAATGTCTTTTCATTTGACACAAACCGAGTGGTTTCATTGATTATCCTCATGTCCTTTGTGCAACAATCATGAGCAAGTTATCGGGAAATTCATGAGCGAGTCGCCAAATTCCACTAAAATTCGTGCCCTGTTGATCACCGACCTGGTGAAAAGTGTACAAATGATTGAACGTCTTGGCGATGGTCCGTCTTCTGTTTTTGGAGAGGCCCACGAGCGGATGGCTCGAAAACTGTTGCTCGAATACGACGGACTGGAGATCGACAAAACGGATGGATTTTTACTCCTGTTCAAGCACCCCCTGACGGCGGTTCGATGCGCACTGGATTATCATCTGAAGTTGAAGGAGCTTTCCGCCTCCTTTGATCTGAAAATAGAAGCCCGTGCCGGCATTCATTTTGGCGATGTGGTGCTTCGGAAAAATCCACCGGAGGTTGTGGCGCGCGGCGCCAAGCCTCTGGAGGTCGATGGCCTTTCAAAACCGATGGCTTCCCGGGTGATGGATTTGGCCCAGGGGGGGCAGACGCTGATGACACGGGGCGCCTTCGACCTGGCACGGCGGGCGGTCGTTGGCAATGATTCCGTTCCGGGGAATATCTCCTGGCTTGCCCATGGGCATTACCAGTTTAAGGGCGTTGAAGAACCCATTGAGGTTTTTGAGGCGGGACTTGAGGGATTCGCCCCGCTGGTTCCACCGCCGGATACGGAAAAGGCCACCCGCTTTCTACGCCCCGGCGAGGAGGAAACAGGCGCTTGGCGGCCGGCCTCTGGGAATACCATTCCCGGTCGCGAAAATTGGGTGCTGAGGGACAAGCTGGGCGAGGGGGGATTCGGCGAGGTCTGGCATGTGCACCATCATAAAACCCGCGAGGAACGTGTCTATAAGTTTTGCTTCGATCCGGATCGCATCCGCGGCCTCAAGCGCGAGGCCACCATTTTTCGCCTGCTCAAGGAGACCCTCGGCGATCGTCCCGACATTGCCCGGGTAATTGATTGGAACTTTGACTCGCCGCCGTTTTTTATTGAGGGGGACTATACAGAGGCCGGCAATCTCATCAAATGGGCCGAGGAGCAGGGCGGCATCGCGTCGCTTCCCCTTGAAAGCCGTTTACAGCTCATCGCCGAAGTGGCCACAGCCCTGGCCGCCGCCCACAGCGTCGGTGTCCTGCACAAGGACATCAAGCCCTCCAACATTCTTGTCTATTCAGATGTTGCCGGGGCTCCCCATGCCCGGTTGACCGACTTTGGCATTGGCATGATCACCGACCGTGAACGCCTGGCCCTTGCCGGGGTCACGGCCACCGGTATTACGGAGACCCATCTTGACGGCAACGACAGCAGTCGCACGGGCACCCGTCTATACGCCGCCCCGGAAATGCTCGAGGGAAAGCCCGCCACCATCCAGGCCGATGTCTATGCATTGGGCGTGATGCTCTACCAGATTGTGGTGGGAGACCTGCACCGCGCCCTCACCAGCGACTGGCGGGATGATGTGTCGGACGAGCTACTGCTCGAGGATATTGCAGCCTGCGTGGCAGGCGATCCAGATCGTCGCCTTGCCAACGTGGCCGAAATTTCCACCCGACTTCTTGAATTGGAAACACGCCG
>JAFIGB010000189.1 GCA_020831705.1 Candidatus Sumerlaeia bacterium
CTGTATGACTGGATTCTCGACACCCTCGGCGTCTACCATCCCCAGCAGATTGAGTTCGCCCGCCTGAACCTGACTCACACCCTCCTGAGCAAGCGCAAGCTCCTCCAAATGGTGGAGGAGGGCCATGTCACGGGATGGGACGACCCCCGGATGCCGACAATTTCCGGGCTGCGCCGGCGGGGATTCACACCGGCAGCAATCAGGAATTTCTGCGAGAAGATCGGCGTCGCCAAGCGTGACGGCATCGTGGAGATGGCCCTCCTGGAGCACTGCATCCGCGAGGACCTCAACAGGAACGCGCCGCGCTTCATGGCCGTCCTCAATCCCCTCAAGGTCGTCCTGACCAATTACCCCGAGGGGGAGGAGGAATTTGTGGAGGCGGTCAACAATCCCGAGGATCCAACGGCAGGCACACGGCAGGTGCCCTTCTCCCGCGAGCTATACATCGAACGGGAGGATTTTATGGAGGATCCGCCGAAGAAGTTCTTCCGCCTCGCCCCGGGACGGGAGGTGCGCCTCCGTTACGGCTACTTCATCACCTGCAACGAGGTCATCAAGGACCCGGCAACAGGCGAAATCACGGCGCTTCATTGCACCTACGATCCGGAAACCCGGGGGGGGAACGCCCCCGACGGCCGGAAGGTCAAGGCCACCATGCACTGGGTGTCGGCCCGCCACGCCCGCCGGGTGGAAGTGCGCCTTTACGAGTCGCTCTTCAACCGGGAGAACCCGGACAAGGTCGATGCGGAGGGGGGCACCTTTCGCGACAACATCAACCCCGACTCGCTCCGTGTCCTCGACGAGGTCATGGTGGAACCGGCCCTTGCGGAGTTGCCCGTGGGAAGCCGCGTTCAGTTCGAGCGCCAGGGTTATTTTACGACCGATCGGGACTCGACGGCGACCAATCCGGTGTTCAATCGGACGGTGACGCTCAAGGACAGTTGGGCGAAAATTTCCAGCCGCGGCGGCTGATGGGCCAAGTCCAGTAGGGACAAGCCTTCGCTCACCAGCGAACAAAGTTTCGATATTTCCAACTCAAGTAAAATGAGCCCACCACGGCGGGGGTGAATTCCCCTTTCATCCCCCACCACCCCCGGTTAACGTCCCTTCGGAATCGGGTGTTGCCGCATTCCCCTTCCCCTAACTGATATCTCCATTCCCCGCTGGCAGTTAACGATCATGGCTCCTGATTCATCAGATTTCGTGCACCTTCACGTTCACTCCGAGTATTCCCTTCTTGATGGGGCAAACCGCATTGAACCGATGGTGAAGTACGCCAAGGAACTTGGCCAGACCGCCATCGCGCTGACCGACCACGGGGTCATGTTCGGCATGGAGCAATTCCGCGCGGCCTGCAAGAAGCACGAAATCAAGCCCATCCTGGGCTGTGAAATGTATATCACCCCGAACCACCGCACGGCCCGGGGGAATGCCGAGCGCCGCGAGATCCACCACCTGACCCTCCTGGCGGAAAACTTTCAGGGTTACCGCAACCTGATGAAGCTTTCCAGCATCGGCCATGTGGAGGGCTTTTATTCCAAACCACGTATAGATTTCGAGACCCTTGAAGCCCACAAGGAGGGGTTGATTGCGACTTCCTCCTGCCTGGCGGGACTGATTCCCCAGTCATTCGTCCGGGGTGACGAAAAAAAGGCCCTTGAATATACATCAAGGTTTGTCGACCTCTTCGGCCGGGAACGCTTCTTCATTGAAATGATGGACCATGGCATCAGCGACCAACACACCGCCAACGCCGGCTTGTTGCGCATCGCCAGGGACCAGAACCTGCGAATGATCGCCACCAATGACTGCCATTACCTTCGCAAGGAGGACCACACGCTCCACGATGTGCTGATGTGTGTGCAGATGGGTTGCTGCGTCGCAGACACGACGCGGATGAAATACGTCAATGAGTTCTATATCAAGTCGACCCAGGAGATGGCGGCCATCTTCAGCGAGCACCCCGAGGCGATCCTGAACACCCGCCTGGTGGCGGAAATGTGCAACGTCGATTTCCCCGAAAAGGAATACCACGTTCCGAGGTTTGAATGCCCCGATGGCCTGGAGGAACCCGAGTACCTGGAGAAGGTCGTCTGGGAGGGGGCACGGATGCGCTACGGGGCGCGGTCCGACACCGACGAGGTCCTGCGCGACCGGATCAAGTTTGAACTGGGCGTGATCCTGGAGATGGGCTTCCCCGGTTATTTCCTCATCGTGGCTGACTTTATAGACTACGCACGGAAGTCCGGGATTCCCGTTGGACCGGGGCGCGGGTCGGCGGCCGGGTCGGTTGTCGCGTATTGCATGCGCATCACCGAACTCGATCCCCTGGAACACAACCTTCTCTTCGAAAGATTCCTCAACCCCGACCGTCTTTCGATGCCCGATATCGACGTGGACTTCAGCAACGAGGGCCGCGGCGAGGTGATCGAGTACGTCCGCAAGAAATACGGCGAGAAATGCGTCGCCCAGATTGTGACCTTCGGAACGATGAAGGCCAAGGCGGCAATCCGCGACGTGGGAAGGGCCCTCGGCATCGAGCTCAAGCGGGTCGACCGGGTGGCCAAGCTGGTTCCCGAGGGGCCAAAGATCAACCTGAAGAAGGCGCTGGAGGAATCGGTGGAGTTGCGCCAGATGATCGAGGGCGACCCGGAACTTCAGCGTCTATACGAATACGCCAGCGGTCTTGAGGGGATGTCACGCCACACGTCCACCCACGCAGCCGGCGTTGTCATCGCCGACCGCGACATCACCGACTACGTACCCCTGTACAAGTCACCGAAGGAAGAAGGCGCGGTCACGCAGTTTGACATGAACGAGGTCGAGGAACTTGGCCTGCTGAAGATGGACTTCCTCGGCATCAAGAACCTTTCGATCATCCAGCGCGTGGAACGGTGGCTCAAGGAGCGGGAGAACATCGACATCGACTGGGACAAGCTCAACCATGTCGATGAAAAGACCTACATGAACCTGCACAAGGGGCAAACGGCAGGGGTCTTCCAGTTGGAATCCGCCGGGATGACCAAGCTGGTGAAGTCCTTGAAGCCGACAAACTTCGCCGACCTGACCGCCCTGCTGGCGATCTATCGCCCCGGGCCGCTGCGCATGGGCATGGATGCCATGTACGTCAAGCGCAAGCATGGACAGGAAAAGGTCGCCTACGACCACCCCATCCTGGAACCGATCCTGAAGGAGACCTTCGGCATTTTTCTCTATCAGGAACAGGTCATGCGCGTGGCGATGGAAATGTGCGGCTTTACACGGGGCGAAGCCGACATGTTGCGCAAGGCCATGGGCAAAAAGCAGGTCGACAAGATGGAGAAGATGCTCCCCCAGTTCATCGCCGGCGCGAAGGAAAAAAGCGGCGTGGACGAACGTCTTTCCAAGCACATCTGGGATCAGATCGCCGCCTTTGCCGAGTACGGATTCAACAAGTCCCACTCCGCAGCATACGCCATGATTACGTTCCAGACGGCGTACCTCCGTGCAAATTTCCCTGTCTATTTCCAGGCGGCCCTGCTCACCAACGAGCTTGGCGGATCCACCGACAACATCGCCAAGTACGTCACCAATGCCCGGGAGTGCCGCATCGAGGTGATGCCGGTGGACATCAATCATTCCCTCGAGTATTTCAACCCCGACCCCGCAACCAATCGTGTCTATTACGCCATGGGTGCCGTCAAGACGGTGGGGACATCGATGGTCAGGGCCATCGTTGCGGAACGGGAAAACAACGGCACGTTCAAGTCCTTCCAGGATTTCATGATGCGGGTTCCCACCTCGGCAATGAACAGCCGCATGGTGGAGGCCCTCATCAAGGTGGGTGCCTTTGACTCGCTCCACGACAATCGGGCGGCGCTGATGCATATCTATCCAGATTTGATGGAGGCAGCCCAACAGAAGCAGTCCGACGACGGAACAGACATGTTCGACCTCGGCGAAGCCGCCGAGGATCTCGAGTCCTTCGAAACGCCAATTCCAAAGGTGGAGGACTGGTCGGATAAGGACCGGGCCAATTACGAAAAGGAGTTCCTCGGGTTCTACCTGAGCGAGCACCCCCTCAACAAGTACCGCATCGAGTTGGAAAGCTACAATCACGTCAAGAGCAGCGAGATTGACGAAATTGCCGACAAGATGGAGGAGACCGACAAGCGTCCGCTCACCATGATCGGCTGCATCACCACCGTACAGATTCGCATCGACAAGAACAACCGCCCCTGGGCCATCGTCGGCATGGAGGATCTGGATGGAACCTTCGACGTGAAGTTTTTCTCGAAGGCCTACGAAATGAATCGCCAGCTTCTGGAGGTGGATCGCGTCATCGAGGTCGATGCCAGGCTTTCAAAGTGGCAGGGCCGCGCCAGTATAGACGCCTGGGAGGCGCGCAATGCCGACGACCTGCGGGAGATGGCGAGCGGAATCGAGCTTGAGGTTGATGTGAACCACGTGGACAGCGATCTTCTGCTTGGACTCAAGTCCATCTGCATGCGATACGGCGGCACACGCCAGTTGCGGCTGAAGGTGAATCACCCGGAGGCGGGCACGGCGGAATTTCGCCTGAACGGGAAGATGCGTCTATCAATCAATCCCGACGCCATCACCGAACTCTTCAACCTGCCGGGGCACCCCAAGGTTCGTTACTTTCGATGATCCCGGAGGAGTCACCGACCTGATTCCGACCTGCCACGCAGCACGGGACTGAAGCTGCTGACCGCCCCATCACGACCAACCCCGGCAACCCGGTAATGGCGGGCCTGCCCTCCGCTGAGACCGGTGTCTGTATAGACAATCTTCTCAAAGGTGGAGGAGGTGGGGACGAACATGACGGCGGCGGGGTTCATCCGCGCATTGGCGTCCGGTTCTGTCTGCGTTTCATTGTCGAATTCCACGAAGTGCCCTTCCCCATGGGTGATGTTCATTGTACCCAGGGAGGCCCACTGGCCGCCGGTTTTTTCCTGAACCATGTCGAAGGCGAAATCCCGGGGGCCGTCTGCGTCCTCCATGCGCACCGTAATTCCCGGGGCATTGGCGCTGGCGAAATTGAAACTGGTGACAAAGACCTCGTACTCGCCCGAAGCAATGGAGGGGGTAAAGCGGGCGCGATCTCCGCGGGTGGGTGCGGGGCGGGCGAAAAGGGAACCCGCGCCGGGTGTCGTCCCGGTGGCGGAACTGTTTTCCGAACTGGGATCAAAGTCGCCGAAGAATTCCACGTCCCCGCCATTTTTCGCTGATTGGAGATCGTGGCGCGATTCGATGATATACCGGGCGGGAACGATGACCCCATCGTCGAAGGTGACGCCATCATTGCTCTTTTGCAGGAGGAACAATTCCTGTCCTCCGGGGTTCGGCCAGGAGACTTCAAGGGTATTGCCGGTCCCTGGATTGATCACCGAGCCCAACACGGGCGCGGGGTTCATTTCCTCTTTGGCGAGGAGGCGAACGCATTCCTCGATGACATCGCGTGTGGGGTTGCGCTCGATTCCCGACGTGTTCGCCAAAAAGGAGAAGTAGTAGCGATCGTCTCCGTGGGAATTTTCCACCAGGCCGGAAAGGGCGATGCTGACACTCAATGTTCCAGTTTTTCCACGCACCCGACCAGCGGTTTCCTCACCACAATAGCGGGAGGAAATCGTTCCCGATTCACATCCAATGGCCAGGGTGGGATACCATGTGTCGGGGTACTTGGTGTTCATGTGGCGCAACAGGGCGATGGTCTGCTCTGAGGAGAAGCGGTTGGCGTGGGAAAGACCCGATCCATCGAGCATGGCCATGCCGTTGGTGTTGATTCCCAACCCGGAAAGTAGATCGATGACGGCCATGCCACCATCCGCCAGCAGGATGCTGCTCCCGGTCGCCTCGTAGGCAACCATGCGCAGGAGGGTTTCCGCGCTGGGGTTGTGGCTGATGCGGTTGATGGTATGGGTGGCACCCGTCAGGTCACCGGGAATCCCCCACCGGGTGGTGATGGACCCGGAAAGGTGGGTGTATATCAGCGTTCCCGGAGGGTCGAAGCCCGCCTGACCACTGGTATCGCCCCCGACGGAAATACCGGCCTCGACAAGGGCTTCCTGAAATGCCTCGGCGGTCTGGGCGTTGAGCGTCGTTGAGGCCGTGTTGCGCACATTGTCAAACTGGCCCCGGTTGTATAGCGACACGCCGTAGACATTCACGTCGCCGGTGATGTCCTCCACACCCTGTTCACGGAGGGCGGTGGCAATGCGGTCAAGGGGTTCGCGGACGTTGTCGAGGGTGTGGGAGTTCCATGTCACATCGAAGTGTACAAGAAGATTGATGTCTCCATCAAGGGTGCCCCTGGAAATGGAGCCTGTGTGGAAGACCTCGCTCTTGAACTGGTGATCGGCACCAACGAGTTCGTAGGCCGCCGAGGTTGTGTAAAGCTTGGTGACGGAGGCGGGCGCGAGAACCATGTGCGGATTTCGCTCATAATAACGGACGGATCCGTTCTCATTTTCCACAACAATGCTCCAGTCATAATCAGCAGCCACACTGCTGGCGATGATTTCGTCGATCTGATCAGCAAGGGACGCCGCCGACCCCATGGTGGCAAGGCAGCAGATCAGTACCCCGAAAAATGTGCGTTGAAATGTCATCAGGTTCCTCCTCCTTGGATTCTTCCGCTCCACGAGGGTGACCATACCCTGATGACTTCTCAACAGGAAATCAGCGAATTTGACCGAGGAAAGCATTGCACCGCCCCACCCCATTCCCTCCTCTTGGGAAGCGGCCCAAGGAGGCGTCAAGGTTCCCATGAATTACCATAAATTTCCCGCACCCGCGAACTTTTTCTTCCCTGAAGATTACAGACCCATCAGTGGTTCAGGGCGGTTTCTTTCCGAGGAAGGCGCCATTACCTTCGAACGCTGGAGCACCGGGGCGTTCAAGGTGTCCATGCGCCTTGGCGAGGAAAACGACCGGCAATACGACCTCACCGAGATCGGCGGCGGGACGGATGGAGACGCCCAGGCCATCGGCACCGACGCGGCAATTGTCCTGCGAAATGGCGAATGGAAATTGAATGTTTATCCCGGGGAGGGCCTTCGGTTTGAACTTCTTCACCAGGAGGAGGAGGTACTGACCACACCACGGTCCCCCTTCGGTCTGGCAGGAAGAAGGCAGATGCTTCTTCTGGATCGCGATCCCGGGTTGCCGATATACGGCCTTGGGGAAAAAACCGGCGGGCTGAACAAGAACAATCGCGCCTGGCAGTTCTGGAACACCGACGCATGCGCCGACCATCCCCATACCTTCGGTGGGGATGACTTTGATCCGCCCTACGTTTCCATTCCCCTCATGATTTCCCGCCGTGGCGACTCGTGGTTTGGCATTCTTTTCCACAACCCCACGCGCTGCACCTTCCAGTTCAACCACGACCCCTCCGACAAGAAAAACTGTTTTTCCGCCTCGCACGGAATGCGGACGGGCGACAATTCCCCCCAGGGCGCCATGACCTCCGACATGGGCCAGGTTGATGTCTATATCATTCCCGGCCCAACGCTTTCTGACGTCGTCCGTGGCATTGCCGCCCTGACAGGGGTGCACACACTCCCGCCCCGTTGGGCCCTTGGATATCACCAATGCAGGTGGGGGTATTCTTCCGCCCGGGAAATCCGCGAGGTGGCCGACGAGCTTGCCGAGGCATCCATACCCGTTGCCGCCATGTGGATGGACATCGACTACATGGATGACTTCCGGGTCTTCACCTTTCACCCCGAGCATTTTTCCCCCGATGATCTTGAGGAGACCCGCACCCGCCTCCATCAACGGGGTACCCGGCTGGTGACCATGATCGACCCCGGTGTAAAGGCCGATGACGAATGGGAGGTCTACAAGGACGCCGTGGACGGCGGGCACCTTTGCCAGTCCCACGCAGGCACCCCGTATATCGGGATGGTCTGGCCCGGAAGAACGGCCTTCCCCGACTTCTCCCGCGCGGAAACCCGCGGATGGTGGGCCGCTCGCATTGCACGTCATCTCAAGCTCGGAATTGACGGCATTTGGATAGACATGAACGATCCATCCACCGGCCTGTCCGACTACACAGACATGCTGTTTGACTACGGAACGGAACCCCACGCCGTCTATCACAACCAATACGCGACACAAATGGCCGCCGCCACGGAGGAGGGCTTCCGGCTCCATGATCCCAACTGCCGCCCCTTCATCCTGACACGTTCGGCCTCCACGGGTATTCAGCGCCATGCCGCCGTCTGGACCGGTGACAATGTGAGCAATGTCACCCACCTGCGCCAGTCGATCCCCATGAGCCTGAACCTTTCCCTCAGCGGGATTGCCTTCAATGGCCCCGACGTGGGGGGGTTTGCCGGGGATGTGACCGAGGAACTCCTCGTCACATGGACCCTTGCGGGCGCGCTTTTTCCCTTCTTCCGTAACCACACCTCCACCGGAACCAGGGATCAGGAGCCGACCCGTTTCTCCCCAAAGGCATTGGAGATCATCCGCGCCTGTATCAACACCCGCTGCAAGCTGCTCCCCCACCTCGCGAACCTTTTTCACGATCACGTTCGTGACGGGGTTCCCGTGATGCGTCCCCTGGCAATGGAATTCCCCGGGGTGGAGTTCGAGGACGTGGATGATGTCTATATGGTCGGGTCCCACCTGCTGGTGGTGCCGTTCCTGGACCTTGAAAAGGAGGAACGGACGGTCAACCTCCCCGCGGGTTGGTGGTATGACATGCGCCGGAAGGAATGGGTTCGCGGTGGTGCTGAAATCGTAATTCCCCGGGAGGACTCGATGAACCTGTATATCCGGGATGGGGCGATCATACCCTGCCTCGCCGGGAGCACCTTTCAGCCCGAGGACGACTTTTCCAATCTGGAGCTTCATGTTTTCCTTCACGGGAAAGCCGACGCCTGCCTTGTCTATCGCGAGGAGGACGGCACGACCCTGGACTGGGAGGAGGGTGGCTTCAATGAATACGAGATCGTGGCCCGAAAGGATGGGTCCGGCACCATCAGGGTCTCCCACGAGGGATGGCGGCCCGCCATGAAGTCCATCCCGATGATTCACTACGACCCCGGCGGCGGGGATGACCTCAAATCAGGTACCGCCAAGTGGCCGTTTGGGAATCATTCCGTCCGGGTTCGGAACCTCGATGTGGAGACCTGAAGGACTCCCAGCACTTGATTTACGCCGTTCCAGCCAATCCACCCTTGCGATCATTGGGAAGTTATTCTAGGGTGAAGCCTGATGGTCACAATCAATTGAATGCGTGGAGTTGGGAAAATGACAAATTTCCGCCTTCTATTCCCCGGGTTGGTCCTGCTTGCCGGTTTTTTCCTTGCTGGTTGCGCCAACCGTATAGACACCGTGCGAACGGTGATTCAGGCCCCGGATCCGGATACGGAGATGCTCCGTGTGGATGACAGCAACGTCGATGGCGCGACACTGCGGGTTCGCCTGCGATATACAAGCGAACTGCGCGATTATGACGTGACACAGATTTATGAAACCCCGTGGCGGGCCAAGGATGAGCTCTACGAAGTGCCCGTGGGACTGGTCACCATCGTTCCCAGTTTTCTCTGGTGGGGAATTTCCACGGTGGTTGGGTTCGACCCCTCCATCTCCCGGGGGCCGCTGAATTGGTCGGCGGCGGGACTGAATCCCTTCTACCCGGTAAAGAATGGCATGTTTGCCGAGCGTTACCGCATTCGCGAGCAACCCGGATCGCGACGGCTCCAGCGCCAGTCAAGGGGGATGCCCTACGATGCCGTTGTGGCAGCGGAGGATGGCCGGGCTTACGTCCGATTCGGCAACGCACGGACCGGAACCTGGAAGCAGATCAACGTCGGCGAGGAACTCCAGATGCGCATCAACATGCTGGAGGCGGTGGAGCACCTGACACCGGCGGTCATTCGCTCCGGGACTGCCGACGAGTTCTGGATTCAGGTGGCCGTGCGTCCCGGCAGGGATTGGGATGTCCTGCGCAAGGAACTGGACGTCCGTCTATACAAGGCGGATGTGGAGCAACTTACCGCCGCACGCCCCCATGTCATGGCGCTCCTTGCGGCCCATGGCAACCCCGACGCCACCGCGGAACGGGATGCCGCCCTGACGGCCCTTGAGGAGATGGGATTTGGCCGCGAGGCCACCCAGTTAATTCGATCTGGAAGATAACCACCCAAAGGATCACAACAGGATGACAACCAAGCATCGCAACCACCTCTTTTCCGGACTCATGATCGCCGCATTGGGCGTCCTTGCAGTTCCCACCTTGATGGCGGATTCCGCCACGGAGGCGGCGACGGAAAAGCTTCGGGAATTGCTCGAAAGCTCGCCAACAATGGAGCGCCTTTCCATCGGCCTTCACGTCCTCGATCTTGACTCGGGGGAGGTTCTCTTCGAAAAGCGGGCGAACAAGTTGATGACCCCGGCCTCCAACATGAAGCTGTACAGCTCCGCCGCCGCGCTGGATGTCCTTGGGGCGGATTTTCGCTGGGAGACCCGTCTATACGCCAGTGGTCCCGTCAACGACGGAACGGTGGAGGGCGACCTCATCATCACCGGAACCGGCGACCCGGTCTTTCGCTCGGAGGAACTCGCCGTGATGATCTCCGAGTGGGTTTCGGAAAACGGCATCCAGCGGATCAATGGAGACATCGTCGTCCACGCCAATGCCTTTCAGTTTGGCCCCAAGGGCCCCGGTTGGGCGTGGGATGACGACCCCTCCGCGTATAACATGAGTGTTGATGGCCTGACGATGGACTACAATGTCCTGACGGTGGAAATTCTTCCCGGCTCCGAGGTTGGTGGCCCTGCAAGGGTTGCCTTCTCCAACCCCTCGGATCACCCCACCATCGTGAACAACACGAGGACCGTCGCAGCGGAAACGGAAGACACACGCACACGGGTCACCCGTGAACCCTTCATTGATGTCATCGAAGTCTCGGGAACAATTCCCGCCGATGCCTCCAGTCGCACAAGTCGGCTGACCATGCACGATCCGGCCAGCTGGATCGGCGGTGTGGCAGCACAATTCCTTGAGGACGAAGGGGTCACCGTCTCGGGGGACGTCCTCGTGAACAGGGAAGGTTCCGCCCCCGAAGTGGGTGGCGGCTCCGTGAGCACCCACCAATCACCGCCCCTTGCCGAGGTGCTTCCCCCCTTCAACAAACCGAGCGAAAACATCATCGGCGAAGTGCTTCTCCTCACCCTTGCCGCCCAAACCGGAAACCGCCCCGGCTATACACAAGGGAACCGCCATCTGACGACCTGGCTTACCGAGACCGTCGGCCTCCCCGGCGGATCCTTTCGCGTTGCCGATGGATCCGGCCTGTCACGATACAACCAGATTACCGCCGAAGGGACCAACGCCCTCCTGGCCCACATGTGGACCCACCCCCGCCGTGATGTCTATGTGGCCTCGCTTCCCATTGCCGGGGTCGATGGCACCCTGCGCAACCGGATGACAGATGAAGCGACTCGTGGGAAGGTCCTCGCGAAAACCGGCACCATGAGCAGCGTCTCCTGTCTTTCCGGATATGTGCGCACTGCCAATGGCCGAACGTTGGCCTTCTCCCTTTTGACCAACGGATGGGTCGGCTCCTCCATTCCTTCCCGTAATTTCCAGGATGAAATCTGTGCCATCCTTGTGGAGTTCTGAGAAGGTTCCCGTTGCATGGGCGGGGAAATTGCGCAAAATAAATCCCATTCGATCCGTTTTGATCGAACACCCTTTGGCCAGGATCCGCCCCCATGAAAACAGCCCTTTCAACCCGACCCTTCCCCCGCTCTGGTGACCCGCTTTCCATTATTGGCTTTGGAGCGATCATTGTGAAGGACCTGGAGGCGGCGGATGCTTCCCGTTGGGTTGGCCAGGCCATTGAGCGCGGCGTGACCTATTTCGATGTGGCCCCGGCCTACGGAAGCGCGGAGGAGATCCTCGGCCCGGCCCTCGCCCCCTACCGCAAAGATGTCTTTCTGGCGTGCAAGACTGCCAACCGGGATGCAGAAGGCGCCCGCGAGGATCTGAAGCGCTCCTTTGAACGGATGCAGACGGATTACTTTGACCTGTATCAACTCCACGCGATCACCGACCCGGAGAAGGATGTCCGCGCGGTCTTCGCCAAGGGAGGGGCCATGGAGGTCATTGACGAGGCGAAGCGTGATGGTCGCCTGCGCCATGTGGGTTTTTCGGCCCATTCCGTGGAGGCCGCTTTCCTTGCCATGGACCTTTATGACTTCGATTCCGTGCTCTTTCCCATTAACTATACAACCTACACGCGGTGTAACTTCGGCCCGCAACTGCTCAAGAGGGCGGAGGAACGGGGCATGGCGCGCCTTGCCCTCAAGGCCATGGCCCGCGGCAAGTGGAGCGACGCCGATCCGTCCCGCCCCGACCACCCCAATTTGTGGTACGAACCGGAAACCCACGAGCGCGCCCAGGAACTGGCCCTGCGATATACACTGAACACGCCGATTACCGCCGCCCTGCCCCCGGGCGAGGGGCGCTTCCTCCTTCGCGCCCTCGATATTATCGAGAAAAATCACGGTCCGTTGACAACCGGGGAGGAAGCGGAACTGAAATCCCTCACCTCCGGGGTCGAACCGATCTTTGACCCGGTGGCGCTATAAGATCATTCCGGCACTGCTTTTGCGCATTTGGCGTTCATGATGCGTCTCGCCCTTTCCACCATTCTGATTCTGATCTGCTCCCTTCCCGCCCTGGGCGGGGATGGGTTCACCCGCTCGGTTCCCGGTTATGAATTCGAGTTTCCCCGCGACCACGGAAGCCACCCCGACTTCCGAACCGAATGGTGGTATTTCACCGGTAATGTGGAGAACGACCAGGGACGGCGATTTGGCTTTAAGCTGACCTTCTTCCGCTCCGCCATGGTGCCCCCCGGCCAAGGTATTGAGGAGCTTTCCCCCCTCGCCTCCAACCAACTGCACATCGCCCACTTCGCCATCAGTGACTTCCAAAGCAGAAAGCACCGCGTCTGGGAACGAATGGGGCGCCCGGGGCTCGGTCAGGCAGGCGCTTCCACCGAGCGCATGTCGGTATTCCTTGGCGACTGGACCCTTGAAATGGACAACGAGGGGACCATGCATCTTCGTGCCATCGTCGACGACGCCGGTATAGACATGACCTTCAAACCGACCAAGCCCTTTGTCATCCATGGTAAGGACGGCGCCCATCAGAAATCCGACCTGGAAGGGCACGCCTCCCATTACATCAGCTATACACGCCTTGCAACAACGGGCACCCTCAAGTGGGACGGAACCGAACATCCCATCACGGGTTATTCCTGGATGGACCACGAATTCGGGAGCGACCAACTCGGCGGCGACCATGTCGGGTGGGACTGGTTTTCCATTCAACTGGAGGATGGTCGGGACATCATGGTGTATCAGCTTCGCAAAAGGGACGGCACGGCAAATCCCGTCGCCCTTGGTGGACTGGTCCACGAGGACGGCACCCTCGAACCCCTCGGCGCGGGAACCTACTCCATCGAGCACACGGGGACCTGGACAAGCCCACGATCCGGCGCCGTCTATCCAATGGGGTGGAAGATTACCTTCCCAGACCATGATGGCGCGGTGATCGTGAAGCCCGTCTTCGAGGACCAGGAAATGGACACCATGCGCTATACAGGCACCTACTACTGGGAGGGGGCCGTCACCATCGAGGGAACCTTCGGTGGTGAACCGGTTTCGGGGCGTGGCTACGTGGAGCTTGTCGGTTATTCCGGGGACTTTACGTTGTTGTGAGGATTGAACCTCACTCCCTCATCATGGCTTCCCAGATTTGCTGGCGGGAACTGAAGAGCACGTGGTTATGATCGCCCATGTGGACTTCGTGGTATTCGATTTGGGGGAATTTTTCAACCATGCGACGTGAATGTTCCACGGGGATGATTTCATCGTTGGATCCGTGGATGATTGCCACGCGCGGTGGTGAGTCGCGGCTGTATAGCTCCTCCAGCCGGGCGACATTGTCATACCGGTATAGAAGAAGATGGTAAAACGGCCAGAAGGTCGTGCGTCTCGCCATGTCGAGTAAGCTCGAGAAGGGGGAACAGGCCACGACTGTATGCACGGGTTGGCGTGCTGCGAAATCGAAGGCACCGCCGGTCCCGATGCTAAAGCCGAGCACCGCCAGGTCACCCTGGATCGTTTCGACATCGGTATCAAGATGTTCTGCAACCTTGGCCAGGGCGGAATTTGCCGATTCACGAATGCTCCTCGGCGAGGGGCGTCCCTCGTTTTCTATATATCCGGGGTAATCCAGAAGGAGAAAGCCGGCCTGTTCGTCGGGATATCCGCCGAGGAAGTCGACCCAATGAAGTGCCGCGCTTGCATTTCCGTGAAAGCAGACCCACAGCGGCGAGGGAAGCTCCCCCTGGCCGTTGCGGGGACCGATGTAGTAGAAGAATTGGCGCCCTTCGTTCGTCACATGCTCAAGACGCTCGACCCCGTCGGGCAGGTTGTCGAGTTCCACCTGCAGAAGCATGGCGCCCGGGAAGACCAGGTGGCGCTGGAATACCAGCAGGCAGCCCGAAAACAGGAGGCTAAACCCTATGATGGTGAGAGCGCCCATACGCAGCAATCTGATCAAGGGATGCTTGGTCCATTTACCCTTCATGGGGTACCTTTCCGATGGAGTTCCC
>JAFIGB010000195.1 GCA_020831705.1 Candidatus Sumerlaeia bacterium
GATAGACAACAAGACACGGCGCAAGTACAGCATCCCCCGTGGCAAGCATGACCGGCTCCTTGCCCTTCGTGTCATCGAGCTCGACGACAACGACGACATGGTCAAC
Organism: Candidatus Sumerlaeia bacterium; assembly: GCA_020831705.1. Taxonomy (GTDB): domain Bacteria; phylum Sumerlaeota; class Sumerlaeia; order SLMS01; family SLMS01; genus JAFIGB01. The sequence continues at coordinate 107 of JAFIGB010000195.1, forward strand.
ACCTACGATGTGGGCATCAACGACCACACCGCTTCCTGGTATGTAAAGATCGACCACCCCGACCATCGCTACATCGTTGAGTTGGGCATCCTCGATGCCGACGGTGGCTTCGAGGTGATCACGACCTCCAATGAGGTGAAGGTTCCCCGTCGCACCATCGCCGAGGAAACGGATCTTGAGTTCGCCGAGATCAACGACGAGGTCTATAACCAGCTCGTCCACCTTTCGGGGGGTACACGGATTCGTGAGCGCCTGGGCAGCGACGAGTTCCTCCGCAGCCTCCAGGAGCGCGTCACCGTCGCCCTCGGGGATGGCGGTCAGTTCAGCGGCGCCCTGAGCAGCGCGGACATCCTCGGTGGAAGCAGCAGTCTATACGGCCTTTCGAGCGCGATGTTTTCCGGTGCCATGAGCAGCGGCCTTCTCAGCTCGGCCCTTTTCAGCGCCATGCTCCCCGGAGCTGGTGGTGAGGGTGCCCTCAAGGATGCCACCGAGGCCCGCCAGGGAAGCGACTTCTGGCTTGAGGTGGGCGTGGACGTCATTGTCTACGGTGCCACCGAACCGAACGCCAAGGTCCAGCTCATGGGGCAGGAAATTCAGCTCAATGAGGATGGGACCTTCCGCCTGCGCATGGTCCTTCCCGACACGACGATCGAGTTCCCCATCGAGGCGACAAGTGCGAGCGGGGAACACAAGCGATCCGTCAAGCCGGTGGTCGTGCGCTATACAGAAGGCGACCCCCGCAAACCGCTGTGAGAAGATGAAACGCCTGCCGAATTCCATTGCTTCGCAGGGCCATTGAACCCATCATCGGGGCAGTCGCCACCCGGCGGCTGAATGGCTTTCCTGCGACGTTGGTCTGGACGTAAGTCCTGGAGCCGATGCGATAATCATGGGAGTCTTTTGTTTCGGCGGACGGAACCCACCGGTTCCCGAGGTCGAAATGCGGGTTCCCACTTTGAGACCAAGGGTTTCAAAGGACTTTCCTCTCCGACGGCGAAGCGGGTAACAAAATCCCCGGCAGGGCCCACAAGCCCGGTCGGGGATTTTGCATGAAGACACCACCCCACAACATCAGAAGGAAGCGTTGTTCGGAACCCGCGGAAAGGGGATCACATCGCGGATGTTTTGCATCCCCGTTGCAAACTGGATCAGCCGCTCGAAACCAAGACCAAAACCGGCATGGGGAACGGACCCATAACGCCGCAGGTCGAGGTACCACCAGTAATCGTCCGGGTTGAGGTCCAGTTCCTTCATGCGCGCCACCAGGACATCATGGCGGTCCTCCCGCTGGCTGCCACCGATGATCTCCCCAATTTTCGGCACCAGCACATCCATCGCCGCCACGGTCTTTTCATCCTCATTCTGGCGCATGTAGAACGCCTTGATGTCCCGTGGGTAGTCGTATAGAATCACCGGCTTTTTGAAGACCTTCTCCGTCAGCCAGCGCTCGTGCTCGCTTTGAAGGTCCAACCCCCATTTGACAGGGTACTCGAAGTTTGCCGATTTCGCCTTGAGCAGTTCATCAATGGCCTCCGTGTAGGAAAGGCGCTCGAAGTTGCTCGCTACGATATGTTCCAATGTTGCCAGCACGGTATTGTCGATACGGTCGTTGAAAAACTTCATGTCCGCGGCGCAGTCCTCCAGCAGGACGCCCAGGAGGTGGCGGAGGAATTCCTCGGCCAGGTCCATGTCCCCTCCAAGATCGCAGAAGGCAATTTCCGGCTCGATCATCCAGAACTCGGCCAGGTGACGGGAGGTATTGGAGTTTTCGGCCCGGAAGGTCGGACCAAATGTATAGACATTTCCCAGCGCCAGGCAGTGGGTTTCGACATTGAGCTGGCCGGAGACGGTCAGGTGGGAACGCTTGCCAAAAAAGTCGTGGGAAAAATCCACCTTCCCGTTGCTGTCCTTCGGTGGGTTCTCCATGTCGAGGGTCGTGACGGTGAACATCTCCCCCGCCCCCTCACAATCGCTGGAGGTGACGATGGGAGTGTGTACATACAGAAAGCCGCGGGACTGGAAGAACTCGTGGATGGCAAAACTGAGACGGTTGCGAACACGGGAAATGGCCCCGAAGGTGTTCGACCGGGGGCGCAGGTGGGCAATCTCGCGGAGGAACTCGAAGGAATGGCGTTTCTTCTGGAGGGGGTATTCCGGGGGGCAGGATCCAATGAGATGGATTTCCGTCGCCTTCACCTCCACATTCTGACCCTTCGCCGGCGACTCGACCAGTTCACCGCGGATCTCGACGCTCGCCCCCGTGAGCAAGCCACCGATGGACTCGTGGTAGCCGGGGATGCTTTCATCCACGATGATCTGAAGATCCGCCAGGCACGATCCATCATTGATCACCAGGAAGCAAAATCCGGATTTTGAATCACGGCGCGATCGAACCCAGCCCCGTGTCATGACCTCGCTTCCAAAGTCGGTCGAAAGAAGTATGTCCTTGATCCTTGGTGTCATCCAGCCCTCCGTGGGGTAACAGGATTTATCGTGGGCGGGTTACGTTTCCCACCGCCCCATGAAAACCTGAATTCCTCCCTGAAGGGAAGGGAAAAGTGCGTGATGCCGTGTCCTGCCTACCGGCCCTTCACGATTTTTTCCGCCGCCAGTATATCATCGAGTACATCACCGATGTTCACCGCCGTGGCACGATCATCCAACTCGACGACGACAAGATAACCATTCTCC
>JAFIGB010000214.1 GCA_020831705.1 Candidatus Sumerlaeia bacterium
ATACGCCTCGGCATTCGGAGATGAGGCCGATGTGATCTCTGGAGCCGATATTGAGTTACCTTATTGGTTGATGAATAGTGAGGAATTGCTTGGGCTGATGGTAGATCGTAGCGAGTCCGCAGCTCCCAACCAGATCGCGAAGTTCAAAGAGCTGCTTCAAGCGGCAAAAGGCAGCCATCCAGAAAATCTGACACTCGGTCTTGATCGTATCACGATCGACACACCTGTATATTTTGATTTTGAAACAATTCTAAATGAGTTCAGAAGATTGGACGCCCAAATGGTAACGGGCACAAGTCGGCCTAAGCAGGGGCCGCTATTTGGTCAGTTTACCCGGCTACTAATGAGGGTGGATTCGCGGTTAAATGACCGACGTTATGATCTCATTTTCCACCCACAAACGTATTCGACAAGCGCATCCATGGAGGACTTATTCCGTCGTCTTCTTGGGGAAAATTCTGTTGACAGAAAAAAAGTCGTGATCATTGACTTGAGCTCTGTACCTTTCGACGTCCGAAACTCGGTGATCTCACTTATTCTCAGGTGTCTCTTTGACTTCGCATACTGGTATCGGAGAGTAAATGGTAATTCATACCCAATCGCAGTCTTTGCGGACGAGGCCCACATCTACCTGAACGATAGTGACTCGGACGCTAGATCGTCGCGGGAATCAGCAGAACGCATTGCGAAGGAAGGCCGGAAATATGGCATTAGCCTTACTGTCATCAGTCAAAGACCACGCGAGGTATCTGCAACAATCCTTTCTCAATGTAATTCGTTCTTATGCCTTCGACTTTCAAATCCCGACGATCAAAATTACGTGAGAAACCTTTTGCCCGATTCGGTGCGAGGAATCACAAGCATGTTTTCCACTCTTAGAAGAGGAGAAGGAATTATACTCGGCGACTCGGTGATGATGCCGACCAGGATACGAATCGATCCTCCGAGCCCTACTCCTCAAAGTAATGATACTTCGTTCTACGCTACATGGAATGTAGACCCTGAGGAAATAAATGTTGCTGGCGTCCTTGATGCGTGGAGGCGGCAAGCGGTTAGAGACGTATAACAATCGTATGCACTCAAACTGCAAAATGCACCGTTTGTACCTCGATCTACTTTTTACTCCCGGTGATATATGCCACTAGCCCAACTTTCCCTATTCGGCTCCTTTTTCCCTATTCGGCTCCTTTTTCCCTGGACCCCCCCCATTCCACGAAAAAACCCGCCCCCATGTTGAGGGCGGGTTTTTTCTGGTTGGTTTTGGGAGGGGGTGGCGATCAGCCCTTGGGAACGAGGGGGGACATGTCGCCGGCTTGGGTGCCCTTGGCTTCCTCAACGTCCATCTGGGCAAGCTGAAGGCCGCCGCTGTCGTCGATGTTGACGCAGTGCCAGCGGGTGTAGGCGTCGATGACCCAGATGCCGCTCTCGCGGGTGCCGTTGCCGGACCAGCCGGTGCCGCCGAAGGGAAGGTGGGCTTCCGCTCCGTTGGTGGTGTTGTTGATCGAGCTCATGCCGGCGCCAATGTCGCGCTTGAACTTGTGGCGGTTCTTCGGGTCGTTTGTATAGATGGCGCTGGAAAGGCCGTACTTCGTGCCGTTGGCGGTGGCGATGGCCTCGTCGATGTCCTTGACGCGGATGATCGTTACCGTGGGGCCGAAGACCTCGGTCTGGGCAATCTCATCGCCGATCTTGACGTGGTCGTAAATCGTCGGCGTGACGTACAGACCCTTCTCGGCGTCGCCACAGAACTTCGCCGGGGCGTTGCCCTTGTTGATGCGCTCGCCCTTGAGGAGGCACTTCGCCGTGACCGACTTGGCGGCAATGGCGTGGTGCTCGAGGTAGCTGTCGACGAACTTCTGGGTGATGAGCGGACCGTAGGTGATGTCCTCGTTGTAGCTCGGGTCGCCGATCTTGAGGTCCTTCGCCATGGCGACGAACTTCTCGACAAACTTGTCGGCGATCTTTTCGTGGAGGATCAGGTTGCCAAGGGAGGTGCACCGCTGGCCGCCGGTTCCGAAACCGGAGAAGATGGCACCGGTGACCGCCAGATCGATGTCGGCATCGTCCATGACGATCATGGGGTTCTTGCCGCCAAGCTCAAGGCTGGGGATCTGGAGGTTGCGTCCGGCGACCTCGCCAATCCTCATGCCGATCTCGGTGCTGCCGGTGAAGCTGACCTTTTGCACCAGGCCCTTGTCTATACAATCAACGAGGTACTGGCCGCTGGTGCTGCCGCGACCGAAGACGACATTGACCACGCCGGCGGGAAGGCCCGCGGCGATGAAGATGTTCGCGAAGGCCATGGCAACGGCCTGGGCGTCCTGGCTGGGCTTCCAGACGACGGTGTTGCCGCAAAGAATGGCGGGGATGATCTTCCACGAGGGAACGGCAACGGGGAAGTTGCTCGCCGTGATCAGGGCGCAGACACCGAGGGGCTTGCGGAAGGTTTCCAGTTCCTTGTTGCGCAGCTCGCTGGGAACGGTCTGGCCGTATAGACGGCGGCCCTCGCTCTGGAAGAAGGCGGCGGTGTCGATGGCCTCCTGGACCTCGCCACGGGCCTCGCGCAGGGGCTTGCCGATTTCACGGGTCAGGATGCGGCTCAGTTCCTCCTTCTTCTCGCGAAGAAGCTGGCCGACCTTGGCGATGAATTCACCGCGCACGGGGGCGGGGGTGAGGCGCCACTGCTTGAAGGCTTTTGCGGCGGCCTTGCAGGCATCCTCCACCTCGGCCGCGGAGGCCTCGGGGAATTCGCCCACCACGTCGTCAAGAAACGCCGGGTTGGTGGACTTGATGCGCTTCGCGCCCTTGGGGCTGGTAATCTGGCCGTCTATCAGGTGGCCGGCCATGACGAGTGTCCTGCCGTACTTGGCACCGCCGGGATTGTCCTTGAATTCCATGGTTGTCTTCTCTTTCTCGTTGGGAAATGGGGCGTCCTCAGATGGAGGCGCTCACGGGTACCTCGATGGAGTTGAGGGTGTCCTCAAGAATCTTGATGGCTTCGTCGATAATGTCGCTCGTCACGTTGAGGTGGGGGCGGAAGCGCATGCTGTGCTCGCCGCAGACAAGGCACATCAGGCCGTTGTCATACAGCGTGTCGAGGACGGTGCCGCGTGTCTGTGGATAGACAAGGTCGAAGGCAATGAAGAGGCCCGAACCACGGACGTTGGTGATCAGCTCGGTGCGGTTGGCGACGCCATGGAGCTTCTCCATGATCTCCGCGCCACGTTCGCGGGCGTTGTCGACCAGGTTTTCCTTCTCGATGATCTCCAGATACTTCTGGCAACGGACCATGTCGGTGAGGGATCCGCCCCAGGTGGAGCTGATGCGGGAAGGAACGGTGAAGACGTTCTTCGCCTCCTCCATGATGCGCGGTCCGGCCATGAAGCCGCCAACCTGGGCCTTCTTGGCAAAGGCGACAAGGTCGGGTGTCATGCCGAGGCCTTGGAAGGCCCACATGTTGCCGGTCATGCCCATGCCCGTCTGGACTTCGTCGAAGATGAGAAGGACATCATGCTTGTCGGCCATTTTGCGGAGGAACTTAAGGAATTCGGGGCGGAAGTGGTTGTCGCCCCCCTCGCCCTGGATTGGCTCGACAAGGATGCAGGAAATGTCGTCGGCACGCTTCTCAAGAAGGGCCGAAATTTCACTCATTGCGGAACGCTCGTCCTCCAGAGTGGCCTCCAGATTCTCCCCCTCCATGGGGAAGCGCATCTTCGGGTTGGGAACGCGGGGCCAGTCGAACTTCGGAAAGAGACGTGTCTTGTTGGGATCGGTGTTGGTCACCGACATGGTGTAACCGGTGCGGCCATGGAAGGCCTGGCGGAAGTGAATGACGTCGAGACGGCCCACTTCCTTCCCCTTGGAGGTGTTGCGATGGGCCTTCCAGTCGAAGGCGGCCTTGAGGGCGTTCTCCACGGCAAGTCCACCACCGGAGATGAAGAACAACTTGCCAAACCCTTCGGGGACGGCAACGCGGCGGAAGGTGGAGAGGAAGGATTCAAACTGGGCGCTGAGAACGTCGAGGTTGGCGATCTTGACGCGGGAGACCTCCAACAGGTTCTTTTCGTACTCGGCATCAAAAAAATCGGGATGATTGTAACCGAGGGGAAGGGACGCATAATGGGAGGCAAAATCGATGACGAACTTCTCGCAAGCGAGGTCATACATTCTCGATCCCTGCGACTTGTTAAAGTCGATCACGGGTGCCATGGGATCAACGGGGACAACGTGGGGAGCCACTTTGTCAAAGATGGGGTGACGATATTCTGCCAATGGTATTTACCTCACATGCACAAGATTTCAAAGCCAAATCCCGGGTTTGGGAAAAGTGCCAGACCGCGCGGGGCCAATCTTGTCCGCGATGAAGGGTCGAATTGTCAAGGGTGTGCCGGGTCATTTTCCGGGATCACATCCCCGGGAGTACAGATGAGGGGGCGATTGGACTGGGATTGTAATGGCAGAGGAAGCGGGTACGGGTGATCAATCGCCGTCGAGGGCGGAGAAGTCCAGATCATCCTCGTCGAAGAGGCCGGGGCCGATTTCGTCGCCGGAACCCGGGGAGCGCGACTGATCCTCGTCCATTTCCCGGGCGGCATCGAGGATGAGGTTCTGGGTGGGAAGCTTGTTGGTGCGCTCGGGTGAAAGACAGGCGTCGTAGACCCGGATCTCCCCTTCACGCCAGTTCATCAGTTCAAGCATGGCGTTAAACCCGTGCTGGGCGCCGCATTCAATGTGGGTAACTTCGCCGAGGGTCATGTAGATGGAACCCACACGGCCATCGGCACCAAATACGCGCAGGGTGCGGTCGACGCGCTTGTTGTGATAAGCCTGAATGAGGTCGATAAGCTCGAGGCCGTTGAGGTGGGGGTGCTCGGGGGGCTTGGGGTAAAGGAGCGTTGTGAGGGTGTGGATGAAGAGGTCGAGCTTGACGGGGCGGTCAAAGAGGGCGGTGGCACCGCGCTTGAGGGCTTCATCACGAAGGCCCGGTCGGATACCGGTGCGCCCCGAGCCGCCAACGAAGATGATGTAGTTTTCCTCGCCGATTTGCTCCCGGATCGGCTCGATCATGTCGAGGCCCATCACATCGGGCAGCCGCTGGTCGAGGAGAACGACCTTCGGGCGGTTCATGGCGAGGGACATGGCGTCAAAACCCGATGGAGCCCGGTAAATTTCCAGGGCATCACCAAATTTCTCGAGGAGATGTTGTTCGAAGAGCACTGCTTCCTCGGGTTTGCCGAGGGCCAGCAGAATAACAAATTTTTCCTCTTCTTTAGCCATTTGGGTCTCGTCTCGGTGGCACTTGGGAGTAAGTGCCGGATTGCCAGCACCAACTTTTTGCCCGCCCCGAGAGGAGAGGGGCACCACCCAATCTGTGTCAACCACCAATGGACACCTTCAGGCTTTGACAGGGAAACCCGTGATTTTTAGGACAAAAATGATCGGCTTAACCACGATCGCGGAGGGTTGGGTCTAGGCGGAAGGCCTCATGGAGGTAGGTGCGGGCGAGGTGGGGGGCGCCCATTTTACTATAAGCAAGATGGAGATTGTAATGGGCGTAGGCGCTTCGAGGGGAAATCGCCAGTACAGTTTGGAAGGAGACGATGGATTCCTGCCATTTCTCCTGGCGGTACTGGGCTATTCCGAGGAGCAACCGGGCTTCCCAGTCACGGGGTTCGGCCTCCAGCACAGTGATGAATTCCCGCTCGGCATCCGCCCACCGACCGGCCCGCAGGTAGCTGTTGGCCAGGTTAAATCGTGTCGTGACCGATGAGGGATCGATGCGCAGGCTTTCCATATAAATGGGTTCTGCAGCGAGGTGATTCCCTTGGTCGGTGAAGGTGTTTGCCAGATTAGTGTATCCTTCATGATGCTCGGGAGCTTCAGCAATGGCCTGAAGGTACAGTTCCCGGGCGCCCTGATAATCTCCCTGCTGGACACGTTCGTTGCCCGACACCTTCAGTTCGGTAAAGCGGGGGGGCGGGGCAAAAATTTGCCGGCGCGGAAGGGTGGGGCCGGCATCGTCGAAAGTGATGGGGGGCGGGCGAAAGACATATTCCCGGCGACTTTCATCGGCGGTTTCCAATCGGGAGGGTTCCTCCTCCACGATTTCCTCTTCCTCCTCAACGGCCTCGGATATTTCCTCCAAGTCTGCAATTTCCAGCAGATCCGGTTCGGAGGAAAGGGCGAAAAAGAGCATCAGGCCACCGGAAACTGACAGGATCAATGCTGCCACGGCCCCGCCAATGATCAGGGGGGAGTAACCCGCGGTTTCCTCCTCCGGAGGCATTGTTTGCGGGAGCTTGATGTTTCTTGCCTCGGAAAATCCCTTCGGTCCGGATGGACGTGAGGGTGGGGCCATCGTCGGTTTATCCGCCTCGATGACCTTGCCATCGACATCGAGTTTGCACGAGCGGGCAATCTCTGCTTCGCCCTTGGTGCGCGGGGATTGGGCGCACAGATCCCCATCGCATGTGGGACACACGCAGAGAATCCGGTAAACGCTACAGTATTTAGCCATCGGAGGAAATCTCCCAACTCCCTTCCTTCCAGACAGGAAAATTGGACCAAAGCACTCCGGTTCACGCAAGGATAAACAGGTCGAACAAGTGAAGGTGTTGCAATTCGGGTGAATCCGCGAGGCGATTGATTCCGTAAAATCCTCTTGTCGTTGTTCCCGGGAGTGATCTCCATCATGGGAAGAATAGATCTCCCCGGAGGTGACCTCCTCTCATGAAAACAACGCCCACTTCCCTCCTTCGCACCGCCCTTTTGGTGATGCTGCTTCCGCTCGCCTTTGCGCTGACGACCGGATGTTCCGGCAAAACGATGCGTGGCGAGGCGTCCTGGTATGGAGCCAAATATCATGGCCGCACCACCGCCAGCGGTGAAGTTTACAACAAGAATGGCCTCACGGCGGCCCACAAGGATCTTCCCTTCCAGACCCGTGTTCGCGTGAAGAATATGGAAACGGGGCGGACGGTGGTCGTTCGCATCAATGACCGGTTCCCGGGAACCCGGGGGCGGATTATTGACCTCAGCGAGGGTTCCTTCCGCCGCATTGCTCCCCTGGAGCGCGGGGTGATTCCTGTCGAGCTTACTGTTCTGGATTAAGACCCAGCAATTCAAGGAGCTGGCGGTGAAGCTGTGCCGGTGATTCGGCCACGGCGACGGGGTTGAACTCGTCCAGTTGCTCCCGGCTTCGCGTTCCCCAAAGACACGCCACGAAGGGGACGCCTGCATTGACGGCCACACGGCCATCGGGGACGCCGTCGCCAACCATGATGGGGTGGGCGAGGCCGTTGGTTTTGGAAAGGGCCTGAAGGGCGCCCGGGTCGGGCTTGCGGGGGGCCTTTTGCGGGTCCTCCCCCTGAATGACCGTGAAGTATTCGCTGATGCCGAGGTCTTCGCAGGTTTTCAAGGTCATGGGGTGGGGCTTGTTGCTGAGGATGGCCATGGAAATGCCGCGGGCCTTGAAATCGTCGAGCATGGGAAGGACATCGTCGTAGATGGTGGCGAGGTCGGCGGGATGTTCCCGGTACCATGCCATCATTTCCTCGCGAATCCATGGGAGCTTTTCCGGAGGGGCGCCCTCGGAGGCACGTTCAATGAGGCGCCCGGCACCTTCGCCGACGAGATTCTTGATCGTTTCCACATCCTTGACGGGAAGGCCAAGGGCGGCGAGGGGGCGGTTGATGGCGGCGGCGATGTCGGCGAAGGCGTCGACAAGGGTGCCATCGAGGTCGAAGACGATTCCGGTTGGTTTCATGAAGTGGATGTTTCCCGGTTGGTTGGCTGCCGGACTTTCCGGCGGCGAACGGTCGCAAATTCCCGCCATGGCCCGCAACCATGCTCTTTTCCCCTTTTCACGCCATAACTCCCGAGCCAAGGTGTCGCCGCCATGTGGACCGCCCTTTCCCAACGAATTTCCCCGCTTTCAATCCTGGTGGCATTTTTTGCCATCACCTTTCCCCTTTGGTCCAATGCCTACCTTTCCCCTCCCGACTCGGCCTCCTATCTGGCCGTCTCGCGGACGATTGTCCACGGCGGGAACATTGACTTCAGGCCTGACTACGAAGTTCTCGAATTCGAGTGGTACTTCTATTACCTCACCGACACGGGAAGGATTTCCAACGACTGGCCCATTGGCAGCGGTCTCCTGTGGCTTCCCGCCTACGCCGCCGCCCGTGGTGTGGCGGTCACGGCAGCCGCGGTGGGGGTCGAGGGGCGTGTCTATCCACCGGAAGCTGAATCGCGCCACCTCCTCCTGCCGCGACCGATTGGCACCGGGATGTACGAGCCGACCTTCGCCCCGTCGGGAAAGAGCGGTGTCTACAAGCTATTTGTGACCACCTGGGTGGCGGGGATGGCGATCATTGCCCTCATGCTGGGGATATCCGTGGCGACTCCCCTTGTCGGGAGAAACCGTGCCCTGGCGGCGGCGTTCATTGTCCTCCTTGGGACACCGGTTGGTTTCTATACATACGCCTTTGCGATCATGTCCCACATTCCATCGATGCTCGCGACGGGAATCCTCCTTTGGGGATGGCATGTGACCCGGGGAAGCCGGTCCCTGATGCAATGGGCGGGGCTTGGGGTTGCGGCGGGTGTGATGGTGATGGTCCGTCCCCAGGATGGTGTCTTCCTGTCTATCTTTCTGGTGGAGGCCATCATGGACCGCCACCGGGTTCTCGGCCAATGGCGGCAATGGCTGCTGGGAACGGCGGTGGCGGGCGGGGCGGCAATTGCGGCCTTCCTGCCCCAGGCGATCACCTGGTGGGTGCTCTACGGGAATCCGCTCCAGTTGCCAAAAATCGAGGAAATGCACTGGTTTCGCCCCCGTTTGATGGACACCCTGTTTTCGGAATATCACGGGATCCTGAGCTGGTCGCCGGTGCTGCTGCTGATTCCGGTGGGGATCTGGCGACTTTGGAAACGGGACAATATTCTCGCTGCTGCCGTGGCCACCGTCATTGTCATTCAGGTCTATCTCAATGCCGCCAACGAGATTTGGTGGGCGGGGGGGAGCTTCGGGAATCGGCGCATGGTAGCCTGCGGCGTGCCCTTTGTCATTGCCATCGCCGGGGCACTGGCATGGGGAAGGCTCCGTTTCATCCTTCCCGTGGCGATCCTGCTGTCGCTGTGGAACTTTCTCCTGTGGGCAGCGGAGCGGGGGGGACTGATTTACCTTGGGCATTTCATCCCCTGGGATGGGGACTTTTACCGCACCGTTTTTGGAATGCTCCTTCCATGGAAGGCGTTTCATGCCATGCTGGGGGACTTTGCGGGGTTCGGCTGGCCGACGCGACTGCTCTTCATGGCAGGGGGAATTGCCCTGGCGGTGCGTCTTGCATTCTATACGCCGAAATGCTCCCTGCGCCCCGTGTTGATGACGGTGGTGGTTTACTTTGCGGCGCTATCCCTCCTCTTCCCCATCCTTGCGCTTCGAACACCGGTCCATGCCGTGGAGGATTTCGACATTCCACCCCCACGGGAAAACCTGTCCCTTTTCAACGGTTATTATGAGTACGGATTCTTCAATCTGATGAAGGGCCGTATAGACAACGCCGAGGAGGCCTATACGAGGGCGAATGAGCTGATCCCGAGCCATCCGAACCCTTACCGCTACCTGGCGACCATCCGCCTGCAGTACCACAACGACCCCGAGGGCGCCCTGGAACTCCTTCGCACCGCGCTGGATATCAACCCGCACTACCACGGTGCCCTGCAAATCATGGAGGCGGCCATCTCGGTGATGCTCCCCCACCGAATCAATCAGGGGCCCCTGCTCAGGGAACTTGCCGATCGTCATCGGAAAGCAGGGAATGAGGATCGCGCCCGGGAAATCGAGGGGATGATTCGCTAGCAAACGGGTTCCGCGATTACCGTTTCCCGAGGAAACTCCATGTCTGACCGCCATGAAACCATGGGGATTTGGTGAATATTTTCTTAGCGTAAAAAAACTCCTTGCAATCCTGCCACGCAAATGCATCCTCTCAGGTTAGCACATGGCTGCGACAAGCAACCATGCATTCGGGTGACTAGATGAAGAGCAAGCCGGGACTCCGGTGGGCTCGTTATATAGTAGGCCGACACAGTTCGCCCCCTTTGTTGGGGGTGCAATCTGTGTCGGCCTATTTTTTTTCTCTCGCGATTCATGGTGCCTGACACAACGCCAGAAATTTCTAAGGATCGGACAGAATCAAATGAAAAAACTGATCGAGAGCAAAGCGAAATTGCTGGTCTGCAGCGCAACGGTCATTCTTGCCACCGGCTGCATCAGCTACAAGGCCAGTCCACTCGCAATGGAAGGGCACAAAAACGCCATGACCAGTCGCACGGTGTCGGAAGCAAACGTGCAGACCACCACCCTTTCCATGGCGGATGCAGAACGCGTGGCGCTTTACCTCAACCCGGAATTGCGTGCTGCGCGCCAGGCGGCGAATATTGAAGCTGTTGCCGTCAATTCAGCCGGATTGTGGGAGGATCCCATTGCGAGCGGCCATGTGTTGCGCCTGCTTGAAAGCAGGACTGATCGATGGGTAATTGGCGCCGGGCTCATGTTCACAATTCCCATTTCAGGACGTCTGAATGTGGCAAAGGAAATGGCGCGCGCCTCCTCCCAGGCCGCCATCGTGGAGGCATGGGGCGAGGAACAACGTGTCATTCGCGAATTGCGTGATGCCTGGATAGATTGGGACACCGTGCGTGAAAGCAGGGTTGTCAACAGCAACGAGCGAGCACGCTATGAAAGCGCCGCTGCCTCCGGGGAATCCACCATGATTAACCACACCCACACGCGCGTCAGGCTGGAGGATTCACAGCTACACGCGCAGGAATCGACAGCGCGGCTTCGCATCCTGAGCCTGATGGGCCTTGCCCACGCCTCGCAGGAAATCCGCCTGGTGCCGGGCCTGACCGTTCCCGAGTGGAGAGGAACCCCGGATGACATTTTCCGCGCCAATCCGAGGGTGCTCCTTCGGCAGGCAGAATATGAAGTGGCCGAGCAGTCCCTTCGCTTGGAAGTACGCAAACAATATCCCGACCTCACGATTGGGCCGCTGTTTGAAAGTCGCGATCGGGAAGACCGTTTGGGAATCGGCATCAGCCTCCCCATCCCGATCCTGAATGGAAATCGTGGCAACATTGCCAACGCGGTTGCCGTGCGTGACGCTGCCTGTGTTGCCTGGCAGGCTGCGGTGGAGCAGGCTTTCGATCAATACGCGATTACAGTGAACAAGCGCGACATGACAAGGGGAGTGGCTGATTCATACCGCTCACTCGTCCCCACCGCAAGGTCGCAGGCAGATCAGACACGCTCGCGTCTGGATTCCGACGATCGCAACACCCTCCTCCTGGTGGATTCGGTTGGCAACGAGCGTCACGCCCAACTCGGCTTGATCAATTCCGAAACAGCCCTTGCGCGGGAAAATGCAGCCCTCTGGGCGCTGATCCCCTTCGAGGCCCCCGTTATCTATCAACGCAGCACTGAGAACTAGTCCCCACTGATTCAGTCCGTCAGTATATCGTGTGAAGCAACACAGAACTTCCGACTAGATCGATTAATCGATCAAAGGACACAACGACGATGAGTACACCCCGTGAAGAGAATAAAGCCGAAGGCGCGATTGAAGACGCCAAAGAAACCGCAGCAGACGCCAAGGATGCTGTGGAGGATGGCTTCGAAACCGCCAAGGTGAAGGTCGCCGAGGGCTATGAAAAGGTCTCTGAAAAAGCTCATAAGGCATGGGACAAAGCCGCCGACACGACCATCCACGACGTGGAACATTCCGCCACGGTATTCATTCGGAAGAACCCCGGCAAGAGCCTGCTGTTCGCCGCAACTGCCGGCCTTGTCATTGGCGCCATTTTTCGTGGACGTTTCAGCTAAAGAATGAGCGACCCCCGATCAGATAGAAGCCACCAGGACCCTGACTCCGGGGACGGATCGAATCCCGATCCCCAACCGGACGATGGTTATCTGGATGACATGCAGGCAATGATCGATGAGATCCGGGCAATCGCGATGCGATTGCTCGGTGATCTTTCAAGCCTCGCCCTGGCCCAATGGCACCTGACCCGATACGTCCTCCTTGCCTCCGCCACGGTTGGGGTCATCCGTGTTCGTACCACGCTGATGATCTATGGGCTCGTCATTTGCAGCTGGATATTTCTCAATGTGGCCATCTGGTGTATCATGATGGATCTTGCCGATTACAATGCAGCTCCACCCCTGGCACTTGTCGTCCTCAACACCCTCACTGCGGTGGGACTAAAAATTTGGCGAAAGACCGTTATACTCCGATGACACCTTCCAGAATCACCCTGTCGGATTTGATTGCCGAGCGCAACCGGGCGCTCCTCGAGACCAAGAGCCGTTTCGATTGCATGAAAAAGCGCATCGACAAGATTGAAACCGACCTGGAAGCCTTTGTCGTCAAGCATCCCGTGCTGGCGCTGTCTGGTGCGGTGGCTGCCGGTGCCGGCATCGGCGCCCTCATTCCCTCCGGTTCCCTTCGGAGAATGGCCACCAAATCTGCTGCCCTGATTATTACGCCCCTTGTCAGCGACATGACAGACCGTGTCATGCGACTCTTCAGCGGCGACAAATCCTCCACGGATTAAACCCCTCCCAACCTCCAACTCACCACCCGGAAATTTTCTTGAAGCCAAACCCTCCGTTGGCATGTGTTGGGAATGGATGCGTTTGTGTGGATGGTTCCGAACGCACTTCCGACGATTCCTTGTTGCAAACACTCGTCTCCATCATGCCTATATCGAATTCCTATTCATTATCCCCAAATAATTTTAATGGCAAATTGTATTGCATATATCCCGAAGGAATCCTTGAAGTGCTTTATTCACAGTGATTTGGGAGGATGAGGCCTGAATCATTCCCTGCTCTTTTCAGGTAAATTTCATGGTTCACCTTGACCAACACATCCTGTGAGTGGAATTTATCGGCAACGAAACATTCCCCCAAGGATTCTTGACCCCCATGATGACTGAAAAAACACGAGTTGGAAGAAATGCGCTTTGTTTGATGGCGCTTTATGCACTGATGGTGGTGCTGGTGCCAAATCACGCTGTGGCGGATTGGCCGCAACCAAGGGGAAATTCCGGCAGGACGGCAAACCAGGCACCCGGTGGCACCCAACAGGCCACGCCCATTGCTCCCTACGGTTTTTATGAGTTTCTCGGCCTTGGAACCTTTACAACCGAGCTCCTCATTGACAGCGAGCGTCTATACACCGTTGCCCCCAGTGCCATCCAGGTTTTCTCCATTTACAAGGACCATGAGGAGGCCAACCCCTTCGTTGTTGATGAACCCATCTGGCATTATATCCCCATCGAGTTTTTTGAGGAGACCAACGAGCTCGTCACCCTTCAGGGAAAACCAGCCCTCATCGACGACATGCTTGTCTCCGCTCAACAGACGATGAACGCGGAAACCAATGAAAGAACGCTTTCCATTGTTGGCCGTGATCTGGAAACCGGCGACGTCGTATGGGATTTCCCCATCGCGAACGGCCAGAGCGCGACGGTTTTCCCCTATGGGGGTGATCTTTTTGTCTACTATGACATCCAGGACGAGAATTTCAATACCTCACGCTACGTTGCCCGGTTGGCGCCGCGTGCCAATGCCTTCACAGCCCAACACGAAGTGGATTTCCTCTTCTCCGTTGAATCGGGAATGATTGTGGGCATGGGCAATTCCGTCATCCTCAACGTACGCGAGGAACTGCATGCCATTAACTTCAACTCCATGGAACCAAGTTGGACCTACTCGCCCAGTTCGGCGGACCACGGGGAATCCGCAAGCAACAATATCCGCGACATGATCTCCCATGGGAGCTCGATCTATGTTGTCAGCAACCCCGCCCATGTCTATAAGCTCAATTCCCTGGGGGAACTTGACTGGGCAGTGGATGTGTTCCGGCCAGATGACTGCACTGGCGGCCATCGGTTCCTGACTTCCAGGGGCCCGATGCTTCTTTTGTCAGGGCTTTGCAGTGAGTACGTTGTCGGCATGGACACGAATACCGGCGATGAACTCTGGAGGACCGAGGACCTGTCACAATTTGGCACGAACCCGGCCATTTCCGGCAACACGGCCTTTGTTTCGTCACTGGTGATTGCCGAGGGGGAATTCTTCGCATCACCTGCAGTCGTCTCCATCGATGTCACCAACGGGGAGATTCTTGACACCTCCCGCCTGGAGTCGGGCGCCGCGGGAATTTCCGGTTTCGCGGTCTCCCAGGAGCGTCTCTATGGATATACGGATGGCGGCCTTGGATCCGGGGGTCGCATCGTCGCCTACGAACGGGAACCCGCAGCACTGAGTGTCAGCATCGACTTTCCCGATCTCGAAATCCATCCATGTGGCATCTATCAGGAAAGAACATACGACCTGACGATTACGGTGGAGAACTCGGGCCCGGGTCTTGCCCCCAATGCTTCCATCAGGGTCCAAACTTCCGGAAATCCCACGATCGAATTCGAAGAGGGGTCGGACTATGAAATCGGCTGGTCAGATGGTGCGAGGCGCCTCCAACTCGGTGATGTCGAACCGGACACCACCATGGAAATCCCCATTACGGTGACTTTTGGCGCAGCCTGGTTTACAGGCCAGATCGCATTGGAAGCAGAATCGAACGTGCGTAATACCGCCGGCGATGAGGCCAGTGACAAAATCGATTTCACCACCCTTTCCCCCTACCCCGAAGACCTGGAACTGGCCATCTCCGCCATTGAGGTCACCCAGGGAATTCAGGATCTTGACAACAGTATTCCCCTGGCCGCCAGGAAGTCGACACTGGTCCGTGCCCACATCGATGCCAGCCATGTCGTGGAGGGTGTCCGCGCTCATCTATACATCAACGGTGTCGCCTACCAAAACCCATACCGTCCCGAGACCGGTTTCACCTCCCAGGAGTTTCGCTTCGAGGACAAGTTGGTTCTTCCTCTGGAGGATTGCCTGACTGTCGGGCCTGAACTCAATGATCGTGGCGTGCTCCGCCACTCCTTCAACTTTGTCCTCCCAAGGGATGTCCTCCGGGGCTATCCCCATGGTCCCCTTGAGTTTCGCGTCGTTCTGGATCCCGACGAAACACTGGAGGTTTCCGACCGTTCCGCCATGACCCTTTCCGAGTCCCTCGAATTTGAATGGGTGGGGACGATCTGCGTCTATTCGATGGGTATCAAGACACGAAACCAGGACGGCGATATCGTCGTTCCCTCGCCGCGAATTCCCGACGAAATGAGGAACCGTGCGGAGGCCCTGCTGCCGACACCGAACCTGAGCGTCTTTCCGCGCAACCACGTCATCGACACCGCCCTTGGCGCCCCGTATGAGTTTGATATTCGCGGCACGACAAACAACGTTCGCGTCCTGACCAAGCTGATCGGCATCTGGGCGACCTCCGCCGCCCACTCAAGCTGCACAACGGCCCACTGGCTCGGCCTCATTGCCGAGGATGTCTATACAACCGACCCCGATCTGGATAATGCGCGCTACAATGGCGAGGCAAACCTCCCTGGCCGCGCCCTGGTTGTCCGCCTCCGGGATCTGGAGGGCACCGGCATTGACCGCCCAAGAGCGGGAACCACCCTTGCCCACGAACTGGGCCACAACTTCTTCCGCTGGCATGTGGACTGCGGGAATCCCGACGGGGCCCTTTCCAACTACCCCTATAATCCCTGCGTTCTTGGCACCCTTTCCCCCACAGGCTTTTTCGGTACTGACCTCATTGACCCCTCCAACCCGGAGATCATCGTGCCCCGTCCCGCCGATTCCGAGGAGGGAACCCTCAGCGATCTCATGTCCTACGCCAGTGACCGTTGGACGAGTGACTATACATGGCTGGGGATCATGGGCAATGTCACCTTCTCCAAGGAATCGATGGAAACTGCCGAGGTCAACAAGGCCTTCTTTGGCAGCGCCAACCCGCTGGAAACAGCATGGCTCGACGCCTGGAAGAGCGAATCCGACGGGGAAATTCTCGTGACTGCCGTGGTTGGCGAGGACAAGTCCGAGGAAATCAACATCCTCGCCCTTCCCCACGGATATATCCCCCAGGAAAACCGCGAGAAGATCGCCCGCGCCATGAAGCGGGGCTATGAGATGGATTCTCCGTATCACTTCGAGCTTCTCGACGAGGACGGAAATATCCTTCTTACCCTCCCCGCAGAAGTACAGCTCACCATGGATGGGCCCACCTCCCATGAGTTCCTCAACGGCATCGTTCCCGATCTGGAGGGACTCGCTTCCATTCGCCTCATTCATGACGAGGAGGGCACCGTCATGACACGCACGCGCCCCGATGCAGCCCCGACCGTCAACCTGACGCAGCCAACAGGCACGGCAAATATCGATGGCGAAATCATCGTCGACTGGGATGCCTCCCACCCCGAGGAGATCGACCTCTCCGCCGTGGTTCAATACAGCGTTGATGATGGCGAGACATGGGAGACGCTCGGCATGGAACTGGGCGCGCCGCCCCACACCTTCGAGACCGACTTCCTTCCCGGCTCGGGTCAGGCCCGCATTCGCGTCATCATTTCCGATGGCTTCAACACCGCCCAGGCAACATCCGATAGCTTCACCGTTGCCAGTGGCACACCGACGGTTGAGATTCACCGCCCCATCGATGGCAATGTCTATATGGCAATGTCACCGATCTTTGCCCACGCCTGGGCCTTCGACCCCGAGGATGGTCCCCTGGGTGACAATGAGCTGACATGGCTCGTGGAGGAAACCGGCGACGAGGGAATCGGCACCGACTTCATCTTCGCCATCAGCGACCCCGGTCTCTATACAGTGACCGTCACCGCCGAGGACAGCGATGGGAACATCACCACCGACTCGGTCACCATCGAGATTGAACCTCCCGCTCCCACCCGCCGGGATATCATGGAAATCATTCTCGGCATCATGCCATCCCTTGGCGATCTGCGCTACGATCTCAATGAGGATGGGGTCATCGACGCCGCCGACCTCCACGAGGACGAGGAATAATCAAAACCGCCTGACCAACCAATCGTCCAAACAGCAACATCGCGTCCCCCCGGCCCGCCCCATTGGTCCGGGGGGATGTGCATCTCCCCCCTTGACCGGCCCCTGCCGTCCCCGTAACTTCCGGTCCCGCCGACAGGGCGCATCCTGCAACCTGCACGGTGGACACCACTCCGGAGGTTCTCTTCCATCCGATGAGCCAGTCCCTCACGCCACCAAGTTTTGACACCATCAAGGCCCAGGATCCCACGGTTGCGGAAGCAATCACCGAGGAAATCACCCGCCAGTTGAGCACGCTGGAGATGATCGCCTCGGAGAACTTCGCCTCTCGTGCCGTCCTGGAGGCCGCCAGCACGGTCTTCACGAACAAGTATGCCGAGGGATATCCCGGCAAGCGCTACTACAACGGTTGCGAACCCTCCGACAAGGTGGAAAACCTCGCCATTTCCCGCGCCTGCGAGCTTTTTGGCGCCGCCCACGCCAACGTCCAGCCCCACAGCGGCTCCACCGCCAACCAGGCCATTTTCTTCGCCACCATGAAGCCCGGCGACACGGTTCTCTCCCTTTCCCTCGCCAGCGGCGGCCACCTTTCCCACGGCCATCGCGTCAATATGGCAGGACAATTTTTCAACATCATCAATTACGGCCTGAACAAGGACACCGAGTTGATCAACTACGACAAGGTCGCCAGCCTCGCCCGCGAACACAAGCCCCGGCTGATCATCACCGGCGGCTCTGCATATCCGCGGCTGATCGACTTCGCCAAGTTTCGGGAAATCGCCGACGAGGTCGGCGCGGTGTTCCTCACCGACATGGCCCACTTCTCCGGTCTCGTGGCCGGCAAGGCCATTCCCTCCCCGGTTCCCCATTCCCACATCGTATCCTCCACCACCCACAAGACCCTGCGCGGCCCCCGCTCGGGCATCATCCTCACCAACGAGGAATGGGCGAAGCCGATCGACAAGGCCGTCTTCCCCGGCCTCCAGGGCGGTCCCCTCGTTCACATCATCGCCGCCAAGGCCATTGCCTTCGGCGAGGCCCTGACCCCCGCCTTTCAGGAATACTCCAAGCTGGTCATCCGCAACGCCCAGGTCCTTGGCGAGGTGCTCGTGGAGAAGGGACTGCGCCTCGTTTCCGGCGGTACCGACACCCATGTGGTACTGGTGGACCTGCGCAATTACAAGGTCACCGGCAAGGACGCCGCAAATGCCCTCGAACACGCAGGAATTACCGTGAACAAGAACGCCATCCCCTTCGATCCCGAGAAGGAATGGATCACCAGCGGCATCCGCATCGGCACCCCCGCCCTGACGAGCCGTGGCATGAAGGAGGACGAAATGCGCACCATCGGCGGTCTCATCGCCGAGGTCGTCAAGGATCCCTCCGACGAGGCCACCCAGAAGAGCGTCCGCGCCCGTGTCAGCGAGATGACAGCCCAGTTCCCCCTCCGGGCCGACGAGAAGTAACCCACTCCCGGAAAATCGCCAGTTACCACCAGCCGGGGCCGGATGTCCAATCAGGATGCCGGCCCCGGTTTCCTTTGTGGAGGCATTCTCCCGGGAGGTTTTCGCGGGAAATGGCTCCTTGATTTCCATGGCACCCACCACCGGCCATGGGTAGAAACTTGGAAAGTGCCCCGCCGCGGGCAGTATCTCATGGGGAAATATCCGGGAACATGCTTGCTCCGGAAAAACATACCTTCGACACGATTTGGGGCCATGATGTGGCCCGGCGATATGTCCCGCGCCTGCTTTCGGTGGGTCGCCTCCCCCATGCGATTCTGCTGACCGGTCCCGACGGCCTTGGGAAGCGGTCGCTGGCCTTTGCCATGGCAAAGGCGATTCTTTCCGCGGGCAAACCCGTCTCCTCCTCCACCATGTCCCTTTCTCCGTCCAATTTCGCGGTGCGCAATGAGGGCGACGACGGCGATGTGGAGGATCTCTTTGGCGCTGAAGACGACCTTTTCGCAGCAGCCGATGAACCGGACCTTTTCGGGGATGCCCTGGAGCCGGAACCGGAAAAGGAGCAACCCCCTCCTCCCCCACAGAAAGCGGACCCTCCCCCGGTTGCGGAAAAGCCGGAAAAACCCGCCGCCCCCAAACCTGCCAAGGGGAAAAAATCACCTCCACGCCGCAAGGAACAACATACACACGCTGCCGAGTTCCGGGGTTTCGACGAACGTGTCTGCCGATTGGTCGAGGCAAATTACGAGGATGAAACCACCGGCCATGTGGATCTGACGATCATCGAACCACGGGGCCGCAGCCGCAATATTCTTGTCGATCAGATTCGTTCCCTTCAGGACATCACTTCCCGTTCGCCCGTGGAGGGACGGTTTCGCGTGGTCCTTGTTTTCGGGGCGGACACCATCACCCAGGAGGGCGGAAACTCGATCCTCAAGCTCCTGGAGGAACCGCCGGGATATCTGGTCATGATCCTTGTGGCGAACCAGCTGCACCGGGTGATTCCGACGATCCGTTCACGGTGCAGCCTGGTGCGCCTTTCCCCCCTCGCCCAGGACGAGCTGGCCCGTCATCTCGTGGAGAAGGAAAAGATGGAGGGGGATCTCGCCCGCGTGGCAGCAGCACTCGCTGAAGGACGCCCCGGCGCCGCCCTCAACGTGGTGAAAAGCAAGATGCTCGACCAACGGCGCGCTGTCTTTCAGGCACGCCTTCAAATGGATCGCTTCGGTCTCCCCGCATTGGCAAATTCCTCAAGCCGTCTTTCCCAGGCAGGAAATCTGGAGGAAGTTCTTTGGCTGATGATGAGTTATGCCCGCGACCGGATGGTGCATCAGGTAGCCCCGGGGAAGGACCAGCTTCTTGTCCATGGCGACGTTCCCGATCTTCTGGAGGCAGGGAAGGCGGGACTAGAGGCACTGGACGAGGAGGCCGATCGTCTAGTCTCCGCCTACGGTCAGCTGCGCCATCCCTTTATTCCCAATGATCGGGCGATTCTTCAGTTGGCCCTTTGGCCGGAAGACTGAATCGACCTTTCCCGCGTATAGACACCTCTCCCATTCGTGTTCAATGATCAATCATGATATTCCGATCAACGACTTCATGAATTTTGCCGTTTTTGTATTAACTTGCAGAATTTATTAATCGGGCTTGTTTTTCCCTTGCCGAATCGATCTCCGGGCTCTAGGTAAGTCTGTTAACGAAAAGACGCGCCCCCTCCCCGCCGTGGCCGGGACGGGTCGAAAAGGAGAAAAATCTTCGCTCATGCGTAAAAACACCCTGCTTTTAGGTGCTGGAACTGCTGCTGTTGTGATCATTTCAGGAGTCATTATTTTTGGTGGCAGTACAAAAAGTGCGCCCGACATCATCTCTGAACCAATCATCGAACCTGAACCTGTCTCCGTGCCCTCCGCACCGCCGCCCGTTGTGGCGATGGGGCCGGAATTGCCATCGGAACCGGTGGAGGTCGCCAAGGAACCGATGGTCAAGATCGACCCGGCCGATGACTGGAAAAACGAACACAACATCGTCAATGGAATGGATCCCGAGGATCAGCCCCGGACGTATTACAACATTCATTTCCACAGCATGACCGAGTTCCCCGAGGGCTTCGAGGCCGATGGTGTTGTCCTGACATCGCGCGGTGTGGAGCTCGCCCCCCACGCTCCCGGTGAGGAGGGTCGCCGCATGGGCTCCCTCATTTCCGCCCCCGAGACCTTCGACTTCCCAAGCAACGCCTTCGCCCCCATGTGGCTGGAGGACGTTCCCGAGGGGACCGCCATCATGATCGAGGTCGCTGTCAGCCCCGACGGCGAAAACTGGAGCGATTTCCAGTACGCACCCATCGACGTGGACCATGCCCTCGACATCCAGGAGTATTACCCCGACGGCAGCCCCAACCCAAACTACGGATACGTTCCCGGCGCGATATACGCCTTCGGTGACCTGCTATACAGCCAGATGCGCTACCGGGTGACCATGGTTTCCGACACCGACGCCACGCCGTCGATGGCCGCGTATAGAACGTATTACATGGACAGCACTCTTGGTTCGGGGCGGATGGCCACCGCAGATGAGCTTCCCCAGCCGCTCATCTTCGATGAAAACCCCCTCGATACACCCAGCGACTTTGAGTTGTCCTACCAGCCTGACAACGAGCCAAACACCGTGGTGGAATAACAGCATCCACCTGGCCAGCGCACGGCTGAATTAAAATTTCGAAACCCCAGCGGCGAAGAACCCCTTGAAAGGGGGCTGGGAGGTTGCGGCCTTCCCCAATACACAAAAACCAGACAACGCCGTGGAAAGCGAGGTAGCCAAGGGTATAGACATACAAAACCCCACCATGACAAACAACAAGCGGGAGGCAGGCTCTCTGAGGATCCACCTCCTGGCATGCACACCCCCCCAGACAACAAGGAGACAATCAATATGAACACAGCAGGATACTTCAAGCGTTGGCTATGTGCTGTGGCCTTTTTCATGGGACTCACGTCCTTCGCGGCCGCAGCCGGTGGATTTCCCCAACCCGACATTTGTGCCAGATCATGCTGGGGTGCCCGCGCCCCCAAGTGGGGAATGGTCTACAACGCCAACCTGAACCGGGCGGTCATTCACCACACGGCCAATGCCCACGAGTTCAACACGACCTCCCATGCGCAATCGCGGGCGAACGTTCGTGCCATCCAGAACTTCCACATGGATGTCAACGGCTGGAATGACATTGCCTACAACTTCCTTGTCGACCGGTTGGGCAACCGCTTCGAGGGCCGCTTCAACTCCATCGGCACCTGGGTGCGTGGTGGTGCGGACACCAACAACGTCAACAGCGCCTCCTTCACCATGATGGGTTACTTCCATTCCCCGGTGAACCAGTCCCCGCCCGCTGTCATGCGCAACGCCATTTATGACCTGATTGCATGGAAAATGCCCGACGGATGGTCCCCCTACGGTGGCGCCTTCTATAACGGCAAGAGCAACGTGGGCTGGCTTTGTGGCCACCGCAATATCGACGCAACAGCCTGCCCGGGTGACCTATATCACAACGTCTATCTCACGAATAACCTCTGGGGCGGCGAGGCGCGCAACGCCGTCTGGGACCGTATCCAGGGTACCGCCGACCCGGATATCATTATAGACAATGGCACCTCCGGATATACCGAGAGTGGAACCTGGGGCACCTCCAATGCGTCCGGTTTCTACGGAACCGATTCCCGCTGGGCCGCCGTCTTTGACACGCCGCAGAACAATACCGCCACATGGACCTTCAACCTTGCAGAATCGGGTACCTACGAGGTTTACGCCTGGTGGGTTTCCGGCTCCAACCGCTCCCCCGGCGCCGCGTATTACGTCAACCACATGAACGGCCAGACCCTTTCCCGCCAGAACCAGCAGTCAAACGGCGGAACGTGGAACCTCCTGGGTGAATTCAGCTTTCAGGCGGGAACCAACACGATCGTCCTCGAAAGCGAGGAATCATGGAACGGTGGCAACCCGAACGCCGTGATCTCCGCCGATGCCGTGGGTATGACGCGGACGGGCCCCCTGGTGGTCGATGTGATTGTCGACAATACCGACTCCGGCTTTGCCGCATCGAGCAACTGGTTTGAAAGCACCTCCGTTCCCGGATACTACGGGGACAACTACCACGCCCGCGCAACGGCCAGCGTCAGTGACGCCGCCGTATGGACGGCCACCCTTCCCCAGGACGGCACCTACAAGGTATACGCCCGCTGGACCACCGGTTCCAACCGTGCCACCGCCGCACCCTACATTGTCACGACCTCAGATGGCGACGTGACGGTGCCGGTCAACCAGCAGCAAAACAACGGTCAATGGGTGGAGTTGGGAACCTGGTATTTGTTCCAGGGAACCGCCCCTCGCGTGCGCCTCTCCTGTTGGACCAGCAGCGGTGATTTCGTCATTGCCGACGCCGTGAGGTTTGTCCTGCAGTAGATTCTCCAAAGCCACGCATCCCATTGGGATGACGCATCAAACCCGCCCGGTGGTTGTATAGACACAACCGCCGGGTGTTTTTTTATCCCGCCCCTTCAGGGCTGGATCGCTATACATCCGTGACCCCGGGCGTTGCCCGGGGCTGCCATGTCGTCGCCCCTCCGGGGCTTGCATTCCGAGTCCAGGAATCGCTGGAAGCCATGATCAGCATGCGTCGTTAATCCATAAACCCCAAATAGAAGCCTCGATTCCCATGCCATCCCATCCCATCCCATCTCAAGCAGTCCTCGCCGTAAAATAATCCGTGCAATCGGTGTGTTCCGTGGACAAATCCGTATCCCCAATAATCAGTAAAATCCGTGGTCAAACCTGCATTCCATGTGCACCTCCGTATAGCCCCCCCCACAAACGAAAATTCCCCACCCGGGCTTGGGGGCCGTGGGTGGGGAAGTTGTCAGGCTATTGGGGGTGAAGCGTGGGGTGGGGATTAATACATCCCGCCCATGCCTCCGCCCATTCCGCCCATGCCACCCATACCTGCTGCGGCGGCGGCACCGGCGTCGTCCTTCTCCTTGATGTCGGTGATCAGGCACTCGGTGGTGATCAGCAGACCGGAGATGGATGCGGCGTTCTGGAGGGCGCTGCGTGTGACCTTCTTGGGGTCAATGACGCCAACCTTGATGAGATCCTCGAACTTGCCGTTGGCGGCGTTGTAGCCGACGCTGCCCTTTTCGGTCTTGATCTTCTCGACGATGACCGAACCCTCGACACCAGCGTTGGCGGCGATGAAACGGGCGGGAGCCTCGACGGCGCGCAGGACGATTTCGAAACCGGCCTTCTCGTCGCCGGTAAGGTCGGTCTTGACGACCTGGGCGGCGCGGATGAGGGCAACACCACCACCGGCAACGATGCCTTCCTCGACGGCGGCGCGTGTGGCGTGGAGGGCGTCCTCAACGCGGGCCTTCTTTTCCTTCATTTCAACTTCTGTGGCGGCGCCAACCTTGATGACAGCCACACCACCGGCGAGCTTGGCGAGACGCTCCTGGAGCTTCTCACGATCGTAGTCGCTGGAGGTTTCCTCGATCTGACGCTGGATCTGGCCCTTGCGGCCTTCGATGGCGTCGGTCTTGCCGGCACCTTCGACGATAACGGTCTCGTCCTTGCCAACCTTGATGGACTTGGCGCTGCCAAGGTCCTCAAGACGGGTGTTCTCAAGCTTGAGGCCGGCGTCTTCGCTGATGACGGCACCACCGGTGAGGATGGCGATGTCTTCAAGCATCTGCTTGCGACGGTCGCCGAAGCCGGGGGCCTTGACGGCGGTGACGGAAAGAACGCCACGGAGCTTGTTGACAACGAGGGTGGCCAGGGCCTCGCCCTCGACGTCCTCGGCGATGATGAGAAGGGGCTTGCCGGACTGGGCGACCTTCTCGAGGACCGGAAGGAGGTCCTTCATGGAGGAAATCTTCTTGTCGTAGATCAGGATGAGGGCATCCTGAAGGTCAGCAACCATCTTGTCGCTGTCTGTGACGAAGTAGGGGGAAAGGTAGCCCTTGTCGAACTGCATGCCTTCGACGAGGTCGAGCTCGGTCTGGATGCCCTTGGCTTCCTCGACGGTGATGACGCCGTCCTTGCCAACCTTGTCCATGGCGTTGGCGATAAGCTCGCCAATTTCGCTGTCGCCGTTGGCGGAGATGCAGGCGACCTGGGCGATCTTCTCGTGCTCGCGGGTTTCGATCTTGATCTTGTCAAGCTCGGCAACCATGGCGATGACGGCCTTGTCGATGCCGCGCTTGATGCTCATGGGGTTGGAACCGGCGGCAACGAGCTTCATGCCTTCACGGTAGATGGACTGGGCAAGGATGGTGGCGGTGGTGGTACCGTCGCCGGCGATGTCGCTGGTCTTGCTGGCGACTTCGCGGACCATCTGGGCGCCCATGTTCTCGTAGGCGTCCTCGAGTTCAATTTCCTTGGCGACGGAAACGCCGTCCTTGGTGATTGTGGGGGCACCGAACTTCTTGTCGATAACGACGTTGCGGCCCTTGGGGCCAAGTGTAACCTTTACTGCATTTGCAAGCTTGTCGACACCACGAAGGATCGCCGTGCGGGCGTCCTCGCTGTAGAGTAGTTGCTTAGCCATGGGAGAAGGCTCCTTCTCGGGGAGTGTAATGGATGAAAAACGTCGGGGTTGATAGATTCAACGGCGGATAGGGCACGCCGCGGAAACCGGCCGGGCCGGTGCTTAGTCCTTGGTCACGATCGCCAGGATTTCGCTTTCCTTGACGATCAGGTACTCGTGGCCACCGAACTTGATGTCGGTTCCGGCATACTTGCCGAACAGAACACGGTCGCCCGCCTTGACGTTGAGGGGCACCTTCTTACCGTCTTCAATTGCACCGTCGCCAACGGCGACAACCTTGCCCTCGATGGGCTTTTCCTTGGCCGTTTCGGGAATAATGATCCCGCCCTGGCTCTTCTGCTCGTCTTCAGTGATACGCTCGATGAGAACGCGGTCGTGAAGTGGTTTGATAGGCATGTGTGGTGAGCTCCTTCAGTGAGGATAATTTTGCCGGGATGGGAAAGTGCAAACGCGGTGCCATAGAATCCACCTTGCCAACAAGCCGCATAAACCAAGTAAATTCAATAACCACTCAAGAATCGCCCAACAGGGAATTCACAAATGTGATTCATTGGGACACACGTGGGTCGCAGGGGAACCCCCTCCCTGTATCCAATGGAAATTCCATCCAATCCCAGCAGCCTCCAAAGGTGTTTCCTCCTTTTACACTCCCCCACCACCGAAAGCCACGGAGGGGATGGCGCCAACAAATTAATCAAAAAGGCCGCGAATGCACTTGCACACCCAAGACATATATTGATTGATTTAGCTCGATTTTGAACGAGGGGCATGCCCAACATGACGCCAGCCGGATTTTTCCCAAAGAGAATACAGCCCATTTTACTTGGAGCGCTCTTATTGTCGCTCCTCGCCCTCCCGGCATTCGCCGCCGCCGAAGTCGTCTACCGCTTCGACAACTCCCAGGCCGTTTCTGAGTGGCGTATTGGCGGGCTGGACAGCTCCCTTCCCCCGCCGCGTATTGAGAATGGCCGCCTCGTTGTTGAGTGCGGACCGGAAACCTATATCGCCCGCCCCGTGTCGATTCGTGCCGAGGATTACAACCGCATCGAGTTGCGCGTGAATGCCACGACGGATTTGGGGCACCTGTTCAGCATGGGGATGGTGTCGTGGGCACGGCAGGGGGAGACCGATATCCAGCCGGAACGCCAGGTGGAGGTGGAAATCCCGGGCGACACGATGGCGATTTCAACCTTTCAGATGGATCAGTCCCTCCGCTGGGAGGGCGATATCTCCCATGTGCGCTTCGATTTTCATCAGAAGGTGCAAAAGCACGGCGGGCGGCTGGAGATTGAATCCGTCCGTTTTTACAGGGATGAGGATCTCGACACGCGCCTTCACTGGCAGTTTGGTCGGGACCGGGCGCTGGACGGCTGGCAGGTGGGGGAAATTCTCTTCGATGGATGGCAGTTTCAACCCCTCCCCTACCGCTTCGAGGACGGCGCGATGGTGTTCACCTCCGAGAATGGATTTCCGGCGATCCAGCGCGACGTGCGTTTTGAGGCCGAGGAGATAGACAGGGTGAGCGTGCGGCTTCGTTACGAGGGGGAGCGCCAGTTCCGCTACGAGCGGGGAACCTGGTCGAAGTTTTTCTGGGGCTGGGGGGATTCCTCCTCGCCCACCCGGCTGCTGCGTCAACCGTTGCTCGACACCTCGGGTGTGAACGAATTCCACCACCACACAATGACCCACCATTATTGGCGCGGCACCATCGCGGAAGTTCAGTTTGTTCTTGTCAGCCAGCCGGGGACGGTGTGGCTGGAGGAGGTGCAGTTCCACCGCCTGGAGGATCTGGGAACGGAAGGCGATCAGCGGGCTCTTGTCAGTTGGATGGATATACAGGCTGTGAACGAGGCGATTCGTTCCTCCGAGACATACAAGCCGCTTCTGGTTTTCGTCGACAATCCGGGCGTGGCGATTTGTCGCCAGGTCGAGCAGCAACTCGGTGCGGATCCCTTTTTCCGCCAGGAGGTCGAAAATTTCCACAGCGTGCGGTTGCAATACGATGATCCGGTGGTAACGGGGTGGTTGCGCAATATCTACCGTGTGCCGACGATGCTGGTGTTTTCCTACGACACCTCGGCACGGCGGTGGGTGGAAAAAGACCGCCTCGTCGGCCCCACAGTCGCCGAGGAGGGGAGCCTCATGCTCCAACGGAACCGGCGGTGAGGGGACCGCGCGTGTATACCCCGCCCCTTCAGGGCTGAATTCGTAAATCCCCACCAACCCCGGGCGTTGTCAGGGACTGTCATGTGATCGCCCCTTCGGGGCTTGCATTCCGAGTCCGGGAGTCAGTGGATTCCATGGGCAATATGCGTCGGGGGAACGTGTAATCCGGATGAAGCACACCCTGATGGCCCCAACGGGGCCCGG
>JAFIGB010000483.1 GCA_020831705.1 Candidatus Sumerlaeia bacterium
CTTTTCCCGCAAACTCATCCGCTGTCGTTTTTCCATCGTGGACTCCTTCAGGTAGACTCAAAAAGGAGGCTATCACGGCAGGAGATCACAGGTCAACATGGTGCTCGGCGGACGGATACTCATGTATTGCGTCATCTAACCGGGCAAAGAGGTTCGAATTTAGTCGCTCATTCTTGGGGGAAGTTGTTGGTAGCCAGATACAGAATGCTGGATCGTGTGGCCATTCAGACAAGCTGGTTTTAGAGCTTAGCGAGAATGGCGTTATTACGTATTTATATTTCAATACGTGGACATTACTACCGCGGGAAGAAAGGAAATACCGGAGAGAAAATACCCTGCAGTCTGCTCAATCATGGTTGAACTCATGGTCTGAGGTCTTTGATTCATCAGGGACTCTGAGCCTGGTGAAGTCGAGCAGCTATATCGAATCATTTGGGACAACGAACCCAACTAGATTTGTTAATGCTCCGTACGGTGCATTCGACCCGGAATTTCCCTTTCCAATCTATCCGCCTCACGCAGTGGTTTCTGATCTATACTTTTTCAAGGGTGATGGATCCGATGGAGGCACATATATTGTCGTTCCGGAGTCCCCTTCCTTGCCAGTCTACATGTTGCTGGATCCTCCGTCGTAGAGTTGTTGCTCCAGAAAAGTGGGCCCATAATATTTCTTGATCAAATGTTCAGCCCCACCTTCGACCAAGGAAACCAGTGAAGCGCTAATGCACCTGTCACCGCGATCTGACAAAACCGCGACAGGTCTGGAACGGGGAGAGAACTGTTGACAGCTCGAGTGCCCGAATCAAAAATAGTGTTGCCTGTTGAACGAAAAAAAGCATGCGGCTTGGTCTCCATCACCGGACCACCGCCGATTTGGTTCAATGAAAAGTGAGAAACAAGAATCGGCCGGAACTTAACTTAGTGGACCCCGAAAAGCTGTCCAAACAATCGGGACCACTTCAGCTTAGGGTTACTTGGCGCCTGGGGTCAAGGCGTCGGGGAGGAGTTAGCCCATCTTTCCCTATTCGGCCCTTCAGCGTTGAAAATCCAAAGCAATTTTGATATTTCAGGGCCAAAAATCGGCACTGCATTAAGACTTCTCGAGTGGGGAGGTTCTTGGGGGGTGGCTGGTCTGGGAGCTTGATTCCCAGCTTGTGAAGGTATCCGTCCGCCGTGCACCATGTTGCCCGGTGATCTCCTGCCGTGATTGCCTCCTTCTTGAATCCAACTGAAGGAGTCCATGATGGAAAAGCGATAGCGGATGAGTGCCCGGGAGAAAGGGGGTCTTGGGCGGACGGTTACGTTGTCAGGTAATGACAGCCTGCTCGAGCCGGGACTTTCGCTTTCGCCAGTCGGGCAAACATCGCGTCAGTAGGTTTTCAAATTCCGGTCCATGATGCGGGTGTCTGGAGTGGCATAATTCGTGGGTAATGACGTATTCAATGCAGTGGACCGGCGTCTTGATGAGGTCGAGGTTCAGAATCATGGTGCCCGTGGATGTATAGCTCCCCCAGCGCTTCTTCATGCGCTGGATGCGGAGTGGTGGTGATGTAATACCGTGCTTTGATACCTTCTTCAAGCAACGCTCCAGGTGTCGCCCGAAGATATCCCTGGCACGGAGTCGATACCATTGATCCAACACCCCCTTGATCACGTTCGTATCAGTCTTGTCAGCAACATGTACAAAGAGGTACTGACCCTTCAGTGTCACGCATTTTTGCGACTCCGCCTGCACCACCTTCAGCCGATACTGCCGCCCCAGATAGAAGTGTGTTTCACCGCTGAGGTACCGACGTTCGGCGGGTAATGGCAGGAACTGATGGAAATATTCCAACTGCTTGATGATCCAATTCCCCCTTCTCCGTACTCGATCATCCACTTGCTCCAGAGGCCTTGTCGCTGGTGCCTTCACCCTTATGCGCAGGTCGGGATAGACCGTTATGGAGAGCGATTCGCTGGAAGTTGGGGCCAGTTCGTACCGAAAGGTATGCGAACCAAACTTCACTTCCCTGCGTGCCCGGCTGGCAGGAACACCCATCTCCATCATGCGAGGCGCACCTTGGCCACGCTGATAATTTTTTCAACAAGCAGGTCCAGGTCATCAAAGGCGATTCGTATGTCGAAGCGACCACCAAGGTCGTCCAGAACCAGATCCTCAACAGCCAGCTTCATCTGGTTAATGACATCCTCATTGTTTGTCCAATTGACTATACGGATTTGCTTGATAATGGATTCGGCACCCAGACTTACTTCCTCTGCAAAATGATCAAACTGGTCGTTGCCGGAGTGGGTCGCGCCCAGCAATTCCTGCGTTAGCCCGTAAAAAGCCTTGGCTGCGTCATGGTGCTTCAGCCTGTTGGGAATCTTGTCTCCTGTCCGGTGCACCACCGACTTCATGACCTTGGCCACGCTCCGGAGGAAATCCTTGTCCGAAAGCCTTCCCTGGCGGTTTTCATCGATGATCTTCTGAAGCATCTCGGAAAACTTCCTGTAGAAGGCGGGGTCTTCCTCCCACCGTTCCCGTATAGTCTTCGCTGTCCGGCTGGCAATGGTGTCTGCTTTTGACCTGGCCGATGGAAGTTTCTCAACCTCCTTTTCGAAGGCCTCCTCGTCAAAGATCGAGACGAGAGGAACGATCTCCTGGATCTGAGACGCTCCAACATGGCGGTCAACAAGGGCCCGGATTCGCTTCTCATATTCCTTGAAGTCAACCTGTTCAGCGTATCTTTGCCGAACGGAACGACGGAGGGATTCGAAAAACTTCAGATCCTGCTGGTAGCGGCGCAGTTTCTCCGGCGGCGTTTCCTCGGAAAATTCCACGGAGGAAAGTGCAATCTGAAGCACACGGGCATACGCCGATAGACGTTCATAAAACTTTGCGCGCAGGGCCTCATCCTCCAGCAGTTGCTCGAAGGCTTCCTGGTCCTTTCTGTTTCGGATTGGCCGGAAAAGTTCCCAAAGGTCGGAATGTCTTTGGGGGAGTTTCTGAATGTATTCCGATATATCCGAAAGGGCCCCCTCCAGATCGATCTGATCAAACTCGGGCAGGCCACCATAGACATTCAAGGCTTCATCCAGCTTCCCGAGGACGCCCACATAATCCAGAACGTAGCCGAAGTCCTTTCCTTCGTATAGACGATTCACACGGGC
Organism: Candidatus Sumerlaeia bacterium; assembly: GCA_020831705.1. GTDB lineage: Bacteria > Sumerlaeota > Sumerlaeia > SLMS01 > SLMS01 > JAFIGB01. Next base: position 3,151 of record JAFIGB010000483.1, read on the forward strand.
GATGGCTTGGAGCAGGCTGTGCCCTTCCAGTTTCTTCGCCAGATAAAGGACCGTATTCCGGGGAGCATCAAAGCCCGTCAACAGCTTGCTGACGACGATGATAATCTCCGGATCCTCCGAGTGCTTGAAAGCCTGAACGAGGTTCTTGTTGTATTGCTCCTCGGTGGCGTAGCGCCCCTCACTGCCAACCATCTGGTCCCAAAATATTTGGACGCGATTCGTCGTCTCGCCCTCCACGCTCTCGTTATCCTTGCGGCTGTCGGGACCGGAAATAAGCACCTCGCAGCTCACGAGCCCCGTATCCAGGAGATACTCCCGGTAGCGGATTGCCGTGTCCTTGTCCGGTGTCACCAACTGCGCCTTCAGGCCGGTGCCCTTCCAAGTGTCATGGAAGTGCACCGCCACATCCCATGCGACACACCGCACCAACTGGTCCGCCTTTTGAAGCTGTCCAGACGTGGCAAACTTCTTCTTCAGATCGGCCCTCTGTTCTTCCGACAGATTCCGGGTCACCCGCTCAAACCAGGTGTCGATGGCATCCTTGTCCACCTTGAGCTCCACATCACGCCCCTCATAGAGAAGGGGCACCACGGCCCCATCCTCAACCGCCTGGCGGATATTGTAGGAATCGATCAGTCCACCAAACAGAGTCGCCGTCTGTTTCTCGCCCCTCATGAGCGGGGTGCCCGTAAAGCCCAGGTAACACGCCTTACGAAGTACCTTCCGCATTGCCTTCGAGCGTTCCCCGAATCGGCTGTTCTTTACTCGTCCGTGCTGGCTACGGTGGCTTTCATCCACCAGCACGAAGACATTCGGATCGGTATTCTGATAGTTGCGCTTGCTGGAAACGGTTTCAAATTTATCGATGATCGTGGTAATGATGCTGGTCTTTTCGTTTTCCAGAAGTTCCGCCAGGTGATTGCCCGATTCTGCTTGAAACGGTTCATGCCCACAGGCCCGGAAGGTCCCGCAAAGCTGGTTGTCGAGATCCACGCGGTCGGTCACCAGCACAATGCGCGGGTTCTTGATGCGCGGGTCCAGGGCGATGGCCTTTGCCATCATCACCATCGTCAGCGACTTCCCGCTACCCTGCGTGTGCCAGACAATGCCCCCCTTGCGGGCACCCGATTCCTTCTCGAAGTGGTTCACCCGTTCCAGCATCCTGCGAACGCAGAAGTATTGCTGGTAGCGGGCGATCTTCTTCACGCCATCATCAAAGACGATATAGCGGTAAACAAGCTCCAGGAGCCGCTCGGGACGACAAAGTCCGTAAAGCGTCCGGTCCTGTATTGTCGTTCGATGTTCACCATAATCCTCGAAATGCTCCTGAACCTGCGCCGTTCGGTGCTGGAGGACCTTATCCCACTCCACCGGATCCGGCTCCTGGTTCACCAGCGCCTCCACACGGGACTCGTCCTCCTCCGTCCAGCGTGGTTCCTTCCAGACCGCCCAATACTTGAGCGGGGTGCCCACGGTGGCATATTTGGCGTCGTTGACCGCCAGGGAAAGGAGGATCTGGGCATATTGAAAGAGAGCGGGAATTTCGTTGGGCTTCTGGTTGCGAAGGTGCTGGGAGACCGCCTCGCCCACGGCATTCTTCAGGTCCGGGCGCTTGCATTCAATGACGACCAACGGAATTCCGTTCACATAAAGGATCATATCCGGCCGCCGGACGTTCTCCCGCTTCGAAATGTATTCAGCCCCTTCGGAAATAATCTCTTCCTCGGGGTCCTTCTCCCGATCGTCCAGGCGGCCCGACCGCTCCACCGCCAGTTCCTCGACCAGATGATAGACATTGCGCTCGGGATGTTTCCAGTCAACGTAGTAGAGGTCGTAACTGCGAGTATCACCATCAATGGTCTGCTTCAAGCTCTTGGGCAAGCAGATCATGTCGTAAATCTTCTCATTCGTCCGGATCAGACCGTCATACAGCACGCTCTTGAGCGCCTGCACCGCCGTGGAAATGTTCCCCTCCGTGAACGGATAGCGTTTCCCCTTGTGGGTGACCTCATTGCGGGTGCGCAGCCACTCGGTAAGGACCCCCTCAAGGAGCACCGACCCCACCCGCTCCCCCCGCTGCCCATACGCCTCCCGCGGCGTCATCACCTTCCACCCCATATTGATCAGGAGCCGAATGGCAGGAAGATGGGAGGAAACTTCCTCGCGGTAGATGGGGGAGTCGGGCGTCATTGTTCCGTTTTCTTCAGCGTGAGGGGATTATGGGCGATTATGGGCGAGTTATGGGCGTGCCCATAACTCTTATGGGCACGCTCATAACTTATGCGGTGGTACATAGTGCGCTCCTTTTTTCGTGCCATCCTGGTGATGTCATGATACAATCCCGTATTCGCCAAGGATTTTCTTTAGCCCACGAAACTCCGGCCTGTCGTCCGCCAGACGAAACGTCACCAGCCGGATGCCCAGCCTGCCCAGGATCACCCGGGCCTCTGCGCTTACATCCTCCGGCAGAACCGCCACGCGCAATGGTGGCTCATCCTGAAGGGCACCGTAGTACATCAGTTGGCCGATGCAGGTGTAGATGCTCTGTGTTGTGGCGTTACTTTTCAACTCGAAGAGCACCCTCACCTTGCCATCCTCCACAATGATGAGGTCTTGGCGTTTATCATTTCCTGTAATCTCTACACTCAACCGAAGCAGTTCTTCCAACGCGTTCGTGACCACGCCGTGGTCTTGCCTCACCTCAACAGTGGAAGCGACTCGGGTGGCTGTGGTGGGATCGCTTCTTTCCGGAGAGAAGTGAACCTGCAGCACCGGGGGCAGGATCACATCGAAGCTCTCCTCAGGTGCTGCCAAGGCATGCTGTGCGGGTTCCGTCGACGGGGTATCAATCCCACTGGAATCGGCAAGCTCCAACCCAATGCTGCCTTCGTCCTCGACAAGTCCCAATATCTCGGCGATCTTGCTCCAGTTCTCAGCGGGTACGGAGTAGTACATGAAATTCCTGGGATCAAGTTTGGCCCGCGCCTTGACGATCAGAGGCTTCATCTGCTTATAAATTGGGTGATACTTGGGGACCTTCATAGCGTGGATATGGATCGGACTAGGCAAGTAACTCCTCGAGTCATGGCGGTACAGGACCGCCACATTATCATCAACGTCCTGACCATCCCAGAGATAGACGTAGGGTTCTTCCAGCAACCTCCCAGACCCGCGCTTTTCGTCTATCTGTTCGAGTCCTCTGGCTTTAAGCGCCTCATAGAGTGCCTGATGATCCCAGTGCTTCATCGAGACTTTCTCCTCACTTGGTCTGATCCACCTACGACGGTCGCGCAAACCAGAAGAACCCCCGTCAACCGCCCGCCGCGAAGGCGCAACGCCTCCCGGGCAGGCAAATACGTCCACCCCATCGCCCGCAGCAGGCGGACGGCGGGGATTTGGGAGGAAACTTCCTCGCGGTAGATGGGGGAGTCGGGCATTGAGTTACACTTTCTCCAAGAGCTTGAGACCTTGGCGCAGCACTGCGCAGGTTTCGCCGTGCGAGGCGTCCCGAAGAACGCGGTAAGTCTGATTGTCATGCAGTTGCGAACTGGTCGCAGTGTGCAGCGAGTTTATCTCCTCCAGCGTCTCGCTCGACAGCAGTTGCTTACTCTTTAGGGTTCGATACTGGTCGCCGAGATTCTGGGCGGCTCCAAGCCGATGTCCCCACTTCACATCTATCACGAATTCGATTGATCGACGAAGGTCCTTGAAGACCTCAGAGGTGCTTGGAAATACCCCTGTTTCCTCCCACTCGACAAGTCGCTCAACGCGCCGAGAGTGCTCATCGCGAAGATACTCTTCTAGGACCAAGGGCTTGAGAGTCGCTCCGGCAGATCCGTGAGCAAAGACATGGATGTAGGGGACTCCCTTGTCGGAAGAAAATAGGCCCCCGGAGGCCACTAGCTTGAGGAAGTCCGAGTTGTGGGTGAAAATGATGGCCTGTTTGGCCTTACCGGCGTGGCGACAGATTTCCTCGTGGAGTTTAAGTCGGCGGTCCCTATCGAGGCTTGTAAATGGGTCATCGAACACTACCACGGCTTTCCCAAGATCGGAGTCTAGCTCCAGGCCTGCCAAAAAGAAAGCCAACGCGAGGCAGTTTTTGTCTCCTTCGCTCAACGTATTGCGGAAGTTCGGTTTCTTCCTGTCCTGAGTCTCCGTCGAGACTTCGTGAGACTCAATTTCGAGGACCAAGGTGGCAGGCACGCTCTTGATGCCTCCTTTGAGTTCTGCTGGCTTCAACTCCTTGAGGGAGAACCCGCAACCGATACTGGAAAGGGTGCGATTGATGGCCCTCTGATACTTGTCGAAGACGGAGGCGCTATAGTTGCGCAACTCCATGTCCGCATCTTTGAGCGCCGTATCGATGACTCGTTCGCGATCTGCCTCCATCCGATAATCTTCGGCCCACTTAACTTCAAGTGCCGAGAATCGCTGCTCGTAGGCCAGCGCGATGCCTCGTTTCTGCCGAAGTGCGGCGAGCGTTGTCTCCCCGAGGGAGCGAAGATATTCGTCAATTGCCGCATTGAAACCAGCGATCTCCTCGTTGACCTGGCGATGCCACTGCCCGACGCGAGCGACAACTCCATTTACTTTATCGAATAGTTGCGGCGGGACGTGGTGGTCGATCGCGTCCTTCTTGGTCGTGATGTGTCTCACGAGTTCCGCGTAAACCTGTTCCAGTTCCTCGCGGACGTCCCTCCACCAAGTGGGGAGAGTGGAAATGGTTGGGGGATTAACTAGCAGAGACTTCCACTCCTCCGCGCATTGTAGTGCCGCCTCGTGTCCCTGCGCGGGCTCGGACATGAAACTCGCCGGTCGAAAGCTCTGGACGTTTGCAAGAAGGCGCTCGAGGGCTTGTTTCGCCTCTGCGTATTTCCCGTCAAACGCGCTGCGATATGCAGACATGAGTCCTGAGGCAGATGCGAGGTCTTGATCGCAGAATGGACAGGTCTCCTTGGCGACTCTGATGCCGCTGTAGGCGAAGTTCTGTCCAGAGGCTGCCCCTCCGAAGTGTTTCTGAAGGTGCGCCTGTACAAGTGCCTGAGCTGCTTCGTGCGTGGAACTCACCGAGCGATTCGCTACCTCCCGCCAGTCCGTCACCGGAACTTGCCCGACTACGATTTGTGGGACTTTTTTCCTCTTCCTAAGTGCCTCCTCCCCAGTCTTGTGTTCGATCTCCTTCTCCAATCGACGAAGTCGGGCCGTCACATTTTCGAGGCTGCACTTTTCCGGAATTTCGAGGTAGTTGTGGCTGGAACCAACACGAGCCTGCCGCTCATCCAATTCCAACCGGAGCCGCTTGATCTGCTTCGCATGTTCCTTCTTCTTCTCAAGGGCATCATTCAAACGCGTCGCGAGAAGTTGCCCCGGCGCTCCGAGGACGATTCCACAAATCGCTCGGCGATGTTCGATTGTCACCATGTCGGTGAAGAGGTTATCCCTGACATACTCCGCGTCGAATATATGCACGGACGTATCGGCAGGCAGTTTCTTCACCCACTTCTCGCCTTGAAAGAGGCTCTTTTCGCCATCGTGCCAATCAATCACCACGTTAGTTGGGCTGGTCGCTCCCAGCGTCCGCTTCCCCTTAAGAATATCCAGGCCGTCTGTCTCCGCGATTGCAAGGGAGCGGAGGATAGAGACGAGCGTACTCTTCCCGTGTCCATTCGATCCAAAGAAGACAGTACGCTGTCCCAAATCAGGGAGCTCTTTGGGCGCTCGAAATGCCTTGAATATTCCCACGGATGTGATCGTCGAAACTCTACGAATCATTGATATTCCCCCCTACCTTCACCCTCACTTTTCCCGTCAGCAGCACCTGCATCAGCCCTTGCTTTTGCTTTCGGAGGGCGGCGAGTTGGTCTTTGAGTTGTACGATTTCCTGGTCCGCTGTATTCAACACGGTGGCGATTTTTTGCTGCTCGGGGAGGGAGGGGAGCTTGAGACTCATCGCCATAAATTCTGAGGGCGACACTCGTCTGGCCTTTCTACCTCCCATGGCGAAACCAATGCAGTTCTCGTAAAACTCTTCACGGGTCACGTAGCTGAGGAGAAATGTCGGCACGATTTTTTTCTCAGACAAGTCAAAACAGGGAAGGTCGAGCGTAGACTCCCAGCCGTCTAACTCCAGAGGAACAATCCCGAATGCACCATTCAAGAAGTCCAGTTTACTGTAAACGAACTGGCCAGCTTTGCGCCGGAAATACTTTGTGTTCTTTGAACCCATTCTCGTCTCGCTCTTCGGATTCACACCGAGCCCATAGAGTTTGACGCTCATCTTCTTTGCGCTGGCTCCATTTGAACCAGGCAAACGGCTCTCTGTCATGAAATCTCCGAACTTGGCCTTTTTCCACCCTTCCCCCTGAAACTCTCGAAAGCGTTGTTTGCCGGTGAGGAGTTGTTGCATGAGGGCGCGTTTGCGGCGCTGCTTGGCGTCGAGCAGCTTTTCCGTCTGCTCGATCGCCGCGTCCCACGTCGAGAGGATCTCCGCAATCCGCCGCTGCTCGGCGAGGGGAGGGAGGAGGACTTTGAGACGAAGGAATGACTTCTTCGTAATCTTCTTCATACTCCCACTGGTGCCTGCTGCAGCGGCAACGATCTTGGGTCTGTATTGAGTTGACGATAAATTCATGGCGAGCCATCCAGGGTCAACCCTGCTGGAGTCCTTCACAAATGTCTGCCACATCAGGTCCGGCAAGAATCGATTTGGATGGTCTTTCTTCACGATACCTACAGCACCAACAAGCTCTGGCGTATTCGACCTCGTGACAATAATTCCACCGTCCTTCAGAGAGCACTTGAGAGTATTCAGCACCGACCGGGGGGCACGCTTGGCATCGTCGACCTTGACGCTCCCATCTACGATGGCACTGAGCTTGAGTACGCCAAGTTCATCTCCGATTGGTCTGCTATCTTCCAGAACGGGACTATAACCCGATTCCGGTTGAAGCAGTATGTCTCCAAGTTCCGCTTCTTTCCAGAGTTTCGGAATCTTCATCCCTAACACCTCCCCATTCCAGATTTCCACTCAGACCAAAGTATCCGCATCTCAACTCCACCATCCTGTGAGCGTGGTGACAAAATCTTCCCAGCCCATGACAATACCCATGATGCTGCCAATAACCGCGACAAGAGCGGATACCCCTGAGAACAGAGCAAAGAGCCAACTACTGGTGATTCGGTCCTTTTGCAGCCGTGTCATGGCCCCAGCCTCCACAAGGAGCGCAAAGGGTATTTCGAGGAGAAGCCCCACTCCTTTGCCCAGCCAGACGATGGGGTTAAATTGGCGCAACCTTTCCTTATCAACCAGGATTTTTTGCTCACCGATGTATCGCAATAGGGCATTCTGTACATATTGGGCGTAGAATCTTGCCATTACGGCCACTGATCCGGTGTGTGCACGCTCAATTTCTGCCAATCCATTCAGAATGATCGGGACGTTATGCTGTATGCCCATATTCGCGGGAAGTCTCACGTCCATTATACCTTTGTACCCAAGAAGACGCTGAGCGGAGTCGGAATTCTGGTGAAGCCACATAAGGTCTTCGGAATATTGCCCCTCCCTGCGGATTATATTTTGTAGTTTGCATAAGTAATCATGTGCAAATTCCAAATCCCCGAAGGATTTTTGGGAATATTTAATTTGTCGCAGCATACCAATTCCCAGGACGGTTGCAAGAACTCCAAGAATTTGCCAGTCAGCCATGATTGTCTCCTATGCGTTGAATGGAACGCCTGTATAGACAAAATGGCAAGCAAATCCTGTGCCGCGTTTCTGCGAAATGGGCCAGCGTATATACGTAATCAGTAAAAATTTCTGTGGTGCATATTTCCAATTTATCCGGATTTTCATTTATTGTAAGGCTGTTTTTCTGATCGCGGAAGGCGAAATAAGAGGAATTTCCCAATATTTGATTTTGATTCATCCTTCCGCTATTGCTGCTCATTTCCCATCCCTCCCGCCTTCATCCTTGCGCAATTTCTTCACCGCGCGATCAAAATCGCTGCTAGCCGCTACAAAAGGATGAAGGATGAAGGATGAAATTTGAAACGTCGAGCCTCCAGCTTTTTGCACCTGCACGGCGCGGGCGCGGGCGTCGCGGATGAGGGCGACGATGGGGGCAAAATCGGGG